>NZ_DJIQ01000015.1:0-3385 GCF_002433705.1 Oceanicaulis sp. UBA6590 | reverse complement strand
TTGTATTCGGAGACAATGTCCACACGCTCAAGGAAGGCCGCCTTGATGGCTTCCTGCCAGGGCCAGGTGGACAGGGGGTAATAGGACAGCGGTTGATAGTCCGCGTTCAGGACAAGGCATCTCAGGTCATCAGGCGCAGCCTTAAAGACCCGCATGACCGCCCCCGCACCTCAGCGCCGGGCGGCGCGTTTGAAGGAGGATGGCCCCCTGATATGCAAGCGTCGTCTTGAAGACGCGCCTCCCTCTTAGCCATCGGGCTGATCCATCCAGCGAATCAACAACCCGGTCCTTGAGACAGGCGCACAATACGCCTGTTCGCATGACATGGCTATGACACAGGCTCGACGCTTGTTTGACAGTCGCGCCTAGCCGCGCAGACGCCCTGATAGCGCCGCCTCGATGAACTGCTGACCGAGCTCCAGCCCGTCCGGGCCGATGGAGTGGGGAATGCCGCGCGAAATGTGGAACTGCGCGCCATGGCCGGCTTCGGCGAGCCCCTGGGCCGCCATGAAGGTCATGCCCACAGGCAGCACGTCATCACTGTCGCCATGGATCAGCATGATGGGCGGCTTGGCGGTCATTTCAGACTTCAGCCGCTCGGGCCCCGGCAGCGCGCCGGAATAGCCGATGACACCCGCCGGCGCGACCTCGCGCCGGAGCGCGGTGTGCAGCGCCATCATCGTGCCTTGCGAGAAGCCGATCAGGACGAGGTTTTCCGGGGCGACCTCCCAACGGCGCAATTCGGACGCGACGAATTGTTCCGCCGTCGCGTGGGCCGATCGCACCCCCTGTTCCATGGCGACCGGATCCAGGCGGGAGATCGGGAACCATTGATAGCCGCCCGGCGCGCCGGGCACGGATTCGGGCGCATCGGGCGACGCCCAGGCCACGTCGGGAAAATGCGGCGCCCAGTGCTGGGCGAGACCTGCGAGATCCGCGCCATTGGAGCCATAGCCATGAAACAGGATGACCAGCTTTTTCGCCTGCCCGGATTTGGGTGCGATGCGCGGACCGTCGATCAGGATCATGGGTGTGCCCTTCCATTGTGTGCGCGGCGATCATAGAGCGCTGACCGGACAGGAAAACCCCAAGTCTCGCACTCGCTTCAGCGCGATGATATGCAAGCGCCATGAGCGCCTTCAGAACCCGTTTCGCCCCCTCGCCCACGGGCTATCTGCATCTGGGGCACGCCTTCTCGGCCCTGACCGCGTTTGACGCGGCGCGGGAGGCGGACGGCGTGTGTCTGCTGCGGATCGAGGATATCGACACGAACCGCTGCAAGCCCGACTTCGAAGCCGCGGCGCTGGAGGATCTGGACTGGCTGGGCTGCAACTGGCCTGAACCGGTCCGTCGCCAGAGCGAGCATTTCCCCGAGTATCATGTAGCGCTTGAAACCCTCGCTGCGCGAGGCCTCGTCTATCGGTGTTTCAAGACCCGGCGGGAGATTGCCGAGGACATCGCCCGCGCGCCGCACCATCCCGGCGAAGGGCCCGAAGGCGTGATCTATCCCGGCCCGCCAGAGCCGATGAGCGCGGACGAGGAGGCCGAACGGCTGGAACGAGGCGAGGCGTTTTCATGGCGGCTCTCCATCAATGCGTGCCGCGATCATCTCGGCGCCGCCTTTGACCGTCTGTGCTTTGTCGAAACCGGCGAAGGCCCCGAAAGCGAGACCGGCGAGGTGCGGGCGCGTCCCGAAACGCTGGGAGACGTGATCCTGGGCCGCAAGGATGTGGGCACGAGCTATCACCTCGCCTGCACCCATGATGATGCGCTGCAGGGCGTCACCCATGTGATCCGGGGCGTGGACCTGTATTTCGCCACGCATCTGCATCGGCTGTTGCAGGAGCTGATGGGCTGGTCGGTCCCGATCTATCGCCATCACCGGCTGATGCTGGATGAAAGCGGCAAGCGCTTCGCCAAGCGCGACCGCTCGCTCACCCTGCGCGCCCTGCGGGAGGCGGGCGAGACGCCCGAAACCCTGCGCGAACGGGTCGGCCTCTAGGCGCTCGTCTGGCGCTTTCTCATCACGAACAGGGCGAGCGCGATGACGTTGAACACCGCCGCCATCACGAAGGGCGCGCCCGGAAACACAACGCCGCCCACGCCGTTCTGGAAGGCGAAGAAAAGCTGTGTGTAGATGAGCGGGCTGAGGATCAGCACGATCGCGCCCAGCCCGGACAGGCCGCCCTGCAGTTCGCCCTGGGCGTCCGGCGGGGTCCGCTCGGTCATCACCTTCTGAAGCGCCGGCCCCTCCATCCCCGTGAACAGGGCTGGCAGAAGCCACAGATAGAGCACCAGGGTCGTCGGCGCTGTCGCCAGACCAATCAGCGCCACGGCTTCAAGCGCAAAAGCGATCCAGATCACGCGCCGCTCGCCAATGCGCGGCATCAGGAAAGGAGTCACAACCGCCTGGCAGATCACGAACAGAACGCCATAGGCGGCGAGCGAAATGCCGATCTCGCCTTCGGTCCAGCCAAACTTGGCGATAGCGATATAGGACCAGACCGCCGGATATACGAAACCGGCCAGCTGGGACAGGAAATAGACCCAGACCAGTACGCCCAGCCCCTCGGCCCGGCGCAGACGCAACAGGGTGGCGATGGAATTGGACCGCTTCCAGGAAAAGGGCCGGCGGTGCTCGGGCTTGAGGGATTCAGGCACCACGAACCAGCCATAAAGCGCATTCACGCCCGCAAGCGCAGCGGCGGCGAAGAAGGGCGCGCGTGGGGTCAATTCGCCCAGAAGCCCGCCCAGCGCCGGCCCCAGGACGAACCCCGCCCCCATCGCCGCGCCCAGAAGGCCAAAACGTCGGGCGCGTTCTTCGGGCGTGGAAATGTCGGCGATATAGGCGTTGGCGGTAGAGTGCGTGGCGGCGAAAACGCCTGAGAGCAAGCGCGCGATGAAGAACACGACCAGCGCGTGGGCGAGCCCCATCAGCAGGAAGTCCACCATCAGGGCGGTCAGTGACAATAAAAGCACCGGGCGGCGCCCCAACCGGTCCGACAGCCCGCCGATGATGGGCGAGAAGACGAACTGCATCAGCGCGAACACGAAGGTGGCGATGCCGCCCCAGCGCGCCGCCTCCCCGACCCCGCCGCCCGTGAGCTCCATCAGGAGGCTGGGCAGGACCGGAATGATGAGCGCAAAGCCCAGAGCATCGATCGCCACCGTGCCCGTGATGAAGACGGTGGCGGCGGCGCGGGGGGCGGGCTTCACGGAGGCTGGATCGGGCGAGTTCTGGATCATGCCTGTCTATGCGCAGACCCGAGAACAACCAGCAAGCCCGGATCTGGGGCGCGTCTTATTGCGTCCGCGTCACATAAGGCATAGGCGCTGCGCTCTCGATCTCGACCTGGCTCAGGAAACCGTCCATGACGCAGCGCGC
>NZ_DJIQ01000047.1:0-5351 GCF_002433705.1 Oceanicaulis sp. UBA6590 | reverse complement strand
GAGTCCCGTCACTCGCGCCAGTTCGGATCGAATTTTCTTCCCGATATGACGACAGAGACGCGGCCCGAACCGGATCCGTATGTCTACACATCGAGCTGGAAGAACAGCGCTGTGAACACGAGGCTGTCCACCACGGCGTGCGCGATGATCAGCGGCCAGAGATTGCGCTTGTACAAAACGAACAGGACGCCCAGCATCAGGCCGATGAGTCCAGTGACGATCAGGCCGCGCAGACCCTGATAGTAGACATGGCCATAGCCGAAATAGAGCGCGGGCAGAATGATCGTCAGGGCGGTCATGAAACCCCCGCCGCCCAGGCCGTCTTTCAGGCGGTTGATCAAGTACCCGCGAAAGAACAATTCTTCGCCAAGGCCCGCCGCGAAGATCGCTATGGCGAGCCAGAGCAGATAATGTGGCAGGCTGCCATCAGCGACTGCTCCGAACCGATCCATCACGCCTTCAGGCTCCTGGGTCATGAATTCAAAGCCGAGCGCGCCGCCCAGGCTTGCTGCGGCCACCCCGGTTCCGAGAATGGCGATGACCGCCAGAAGGCTCTGAAAAGGCAGAAGAAGCCAGGATTTGAGCTTTGGCAGGCGGACGAGGCCGTATTCGCGCCAACTCAGGCCTCTGGCTTTGAAATAGACTGTTAGTCCTGACAGGAGGACGAGCAGTGTGAGCGGCCCTGCATAGCGCCAGGCGACGAGGCCGAACACGGCCTTGACCGACATGGCCAGGGCGGCCAGCAGAAGGACCTCCATCATGATGAGCGGGCGAATCTTGGCGGACATGGGAACCTCTTGATTTGTGTCCGGTCTTGATGCCGCTCCCCATGTCATCAGATGCAAAAAAGGCCGCCCTTGGGGCGGCCTTTTTCAATAGAGGGTCAGGCTCGCGCCTATTCGTGACGCAGCGCGGTGATGGGGTCCAGACGGCTGGCCTGGTGCGCCGGATAGAAGCCGAACAGCACGCCCACGATCGTGGAGGCTCCAATGGCGACCAGTGCGATGGTGGGTTTCACAGCGACATTGAGGTTCACGCCCAGCGCAGGGGCGAACTGTTCGATGCTGAGTGCGAGGCCCAGTCCGAAGAGGAGCCCCAGCACGCCGCCAACCGAGCACAGCACAACCGATTCAATCAGGAACTGGTTGCGGATGTCTGCGCGGCGCGCGCCTATGGCGAGCCGCAGGCCGATTTCCCGGGTCCGTTCGGTCACGGACACCAGCATCACGTTCATGATGCCGATCCCGCCCACGATGAGGGTGATCAGGCCCGCGACGGCCAGAAGAAGGCCCATGACGGTCTCTGTCGCCCTGAAGGCGGTGATGAACTCGGCGAAGTTGCGGACCTGGAAGTCGTCCTCTTCTCCCGGATCGATCCCGCGGCGAACCCGCAGGAAGTTTTCCAGCTCGGCCGTGGCGTAATCCATGTCCTCGCCAGCGGCGACCTTGACCCAGATACGCTGAACCGGATCGCGAACCCCGGCGCGGGCAAACCCGACCACACGGGAACGGACAGTCGAGATGGGCGCCATGATGATGTCGTCCTGATCCTGCCCGAAGCTGGACTGGCCGCGTTCGGACAGGATGCCGATGACTTCGAACGGCTGGCTGTTCAAACGCACGGATGCGCCCAGGGCGCCGCCCGAGGGAAAGAGCTCTTCGGCCACGGTCTGGCCCAGCACGGCGACGCGATTGCTGCGTTCGACGTCCACCACCGAGAACATGCGTCCCTCGGCGATGGTCCAGTCACGGATCTCGAGATAATCGGGATGCACGCCGGAAATCTGAGTGGGCCAGTTCACCCCGTCCACCACAGCCGTCACAGATCCGTCCACCGTGCCGGACGCCGCCACGATGACATCTACCTGATTGCGGATGGCGTCCACATCATCAGAAGAGAAGGGCGTGCCGCTGCCTGCGCCGCCGCGTCGGCCGCCGCGGTCGTTGGAGCCGGCGCGGATGTTGAGCGAGTTCGAGCCCAGCGAGGAAATCTGGTCCTGGACCGCCTGACTGGCGCCGTCCGCCAGCGAGACCGTCGTGATCACGGCCATGACGCCGAAGATCACGCCGAGAATGGCCAGGAAGCTGCGCAGCGCATTGACGCGCAGGGCCGTCAGCGCGACCCCGATCGCCGCCATCATGTTCATTGGCTGTCCTCCACGATGAGGCCGTCCCGGAACCAGATCCGGCGACGGGCGCGGGCGCCCACTTCGTCCTCGTGGGTGACCAGGACAATGGTGATGCCTTCGGCGTTCAGCTGATCGAGAATGTCGAGCACCTCGATCGTGGTCTGGCTGTCGAGCGCCCCTGTCGGTTCGTCCGCCAGGAGGATGGAGGGCTTTCCGGCCAGGGCGCGCGCAATGGCGACCCTTTGCTGCTGACCGCCTGAGAGTTGAGACGGATGATGGTCCATGCGTTCGCCCAGCCCCACCATGCGAAGGCACTCCGCCGCGCGTTCGTTGCGCTCCCTGTGCGGCATGCCGCGATACAGCAGCGGCAGCGCCACATTGTCGAGCGCGGTGGTGCGCGGCAGAAGGTTGAATTGCTGGAACACGAAGCCAACCTTGCGGTTCCTGAAATCGGCCAGCTGGTCCGGGCTCATGCCCGACAGGGATTCGCCAGCGATGATCAGATCACCCGAACTGGGACGGTCGAGCGCGCCCACCATGTTCATGAAGGTGGATTTGCCGGAGCCGGAGGGCCCCATGATCGCCACATACTCGCCAGCATTGATGTCGCAGTCCACGCCGGCCAGCGCATACACATCTCCGCCGCCGAGCGTATAGACCCGGGTCAGATTGCGCGCCTGAATGAGAGGCTCGGTCATCCGGCGGTCTCGCGGACGCGAGTGACGACGAGATCACCCTCATTCAGGGACTCGCCGACGATCTGGGTGTACTGACCGTCTGACAGACCGATGCCGACTGGACGCTCCTGAAGCTGGCCATCTGCCGTTTCGATCCAGATCGAGCCGCGGCGCACCTGATCACGCTGCTGGGCGCGCTCCTGGCTCAGCTGGTCATAACGCGCCAGCTGATCGGCGGTCAGAACGCCCGACAAGGCGCGACGGATCAGAGCCTGCGGGTTGGGCGGCGGTGCGCCGGGAGCGGGGTTCTGGAACTGCGCCCGGATCTGCTGGAAGGTCTCGCGCATGACGCGCTCCACTTCGGGACGTTGCTGATCGGTCAGCTCAAGCTGCTCTGCGAGCCGTTCCATCATGGCGGCGCCGCCGCCTTCGCGCCGTCCGCCCTGGTCGCCTTCATTGGCGACCACAAGGGCTTCGGCCGCGCCGCGCGGCGTAAAGCGAAGCGCGGCGTTCGGCACGGACAGCGCGTCTTCAACCTGGCCCGTAACGATGGAGACGTTCGCCGTCATGCCCGGCAACAGGCGCTGGCCGGGATTGTCGGCCTGGATGACGACCGTATAGGTGACCACATTGGCTTCATTGGTGGCGGCGAGGCGAACCTGGGTCACTTCGCCGGCGAATTCGCGATCCGGATAGGCGTCAACGTCAAAGGTGACGGTCTGGCCTTCATCGATCTGGCCGATATCGGCCTCATCAATCTCGGCCTCGATCTGGATGCGAGAGAGGTCCTGGGCGATCAGGAACAGAACCGGAGCGTTGAAGGACGCCGCAACGGTCTGGCCTTCGTCAATCTGACGGTCGATCACGACGCCTTCGATGGGAGACCGGATGTAGGTGCGTTCCAGATCCACCTGGGCGCTTTCCAGAGAGGCCCGCCGCTGAAGCTCGCTGGCGCGGGCGTTGCGAAGATTGGCTTGCGCAACCAGAAGCGCAGCGTTCGCGGCGGCAAGCGCAGATTCGGCGCTGTCATATTGTGCAGCGGAATATGTGCCGCGCTGAACCAGCTCCTGCGCCCGGTCAAAGCTGCGTTGGGAGACTTCGAGGTCAACACGCGCGCGTTCAAGATTGGCCTGGGCCACGGCGACCTGTGCGCTCGCCACTTCCAGTGAGGCCTGCGCCTCTTCCACGCGGGTCTCGAAGGTCTGGGGGTCGATTCGGGCAAGAAGATCGCCTGAGGAGACCTGGTCGTTGAAGTCAGCGTGCAGTTCGAGCACCTGACCAGACAATTGCGAGCCGACCTCGACCGTGATCAGCGGCGCAATGGCGCCCGATGAGGAAACGATTCTCGAGATGTCGCGGGCTTCTGCGGGAGAGGTCTCGATTACAAGATCGCCCGTCGCCGCTGCGCTGCCGCGGAAAAAGATAAACCAGATCAATGCGGCGGCGACGAGAATCGCTCCGCCTGCGTATAGAATGCGTGTCACGTTTTTGCCCCTGGCGAAGTCCTGGCGCACATGCGCCGTCTTGCTTGGCATACGCCGTATCACGGTCTGATCCGTTGCAGAAAATGAAACAGAAGAAAGAAATGCTCCGCATTTGAGAGGCATTCGCAAATATAGCCGTCTTTTCCCCACTTTAGACCGCATTTGGACAGAGCTTTCGGCTTGCGAGCGCGCAGTCAGAAGACTAGCTTCCGCCCCAACCGCGGCCGGGGATTCACTGTGCAAGCGTTTGTTCGGATTTATATGGCCGGATACGCAAAACGGAATCACCGGTCCATTTGGCCATCTTGATGCGGGGAAGGGTGCGACCTCACATGAACGCGCTCCTGTTGGAATATCTGCCGATCCTGATCTTTCTGGGCATAGCCGCCGGGCTGGGCCTCGTGTTCATTCTCGCCGCCTTCGTGCTGGCGCCGTCTGACCCCGATCCGGAAAAGGTCTCCACGTATGAATGCGGCTTCAACGCCTTTGACGACGCGCGCATGAAATTCGACGTGCGCTTCTATCTGGTGGCGATCCTGTTCATCATCTTCGACCTCGAAGTCGCCTTCCTGTTCCCCTGGCTGTTCCCGATCTTTGACGGCAGCGTCGCGGCCTTCTGGTCGATGATGGTCTTCCTGGGGGTTCTCACGGTGGGCTTTCTTTATGAATGGCGCAAAGGCGCGCTGGACTGGGAGTAGGGCACATGTCTGACCTGATTGTTCCGGCGGGCTCCGCCGCTACGGCCAAGACGCCGCATTACGACCCGAAGAAGCATGACCCGTTCTTTGACGGCGTCAGCGATGCGCTGGCGGACAAGGGCTTCCTTGTCGCTGCGGCGGACGACCTGATCACCTGGGCGCGCACCGGTTCGCTGATGTGGATGACCTTTGGTCTCGCCTGTTGCGCGGTGGAGATGATGCAAGCCTCCATGCCGCGCTATGACGTCGAGCGTCTGGGCGCCGCGCCGCGCGGTTCGCCCCGTCAGTCCGACGTGATGATCGTGGCGGGCACGCTGACCAACAAGATGGCTCCGGCCCTGCGCAAGGTCTACGACCAGATGCC
>NZ_DJIQ01000037.1:12957-29464 GCF_002433705.1 Oceanicaulis sp. UBA6590 | reverse complement strand
CAACGGTTTTCGAGACCGCCCCGTTCGACCACTCCGGCATCTCTCCGAACTCAGGGAAGCGCGGTGTCGCAAACGCGGGGCTCAAAATCAAGCCCTTTGGGCGCCGGGCTCATCCGCAGAGCTGCGTCTGGCATCGAAAGCGCCGCCCCGAGTGTAACGAGATAGGATTATTCCCGTCTTGAGAGGCGCCGCGCCTTGACTCAACCGCCCTGCGCCCCAAAGCTGCAAGGCTAAACCGGGGAGACTGACAATCATGAATATCCATATCGCTCTGGGCGGCGCCGCCGCCCTTCTGATGATCGGCGCCTGCGCCGCACCGAACAATGACCGCGTCGACCTTGAGGCGTCCCGTCTGGCGTCCGCGCAGGCGGGTGAGGAAATTGTCTGCTCGCGTGAACGCACCACCGGCACCCGGCTGGGCGAACTGATCTGCCGCAGCCAGGCTGAAATCGACGCCGAGCGGGAACGCGCCCAGGATTACGCCCGCCAGCGCAATACCAACATGCGCAGTGGTCAGCGCGGGCCGCGCGGCTTCGGTCCGGATTCCTGATTGCTCCCGATCCCTGGATAGGTCCGGACGAGACTCGCCTTTCAGGTCTTTAGATGCTACCTTGGGTGCAATGTGCACGCTTGGACACATCGGGAGACCGTCATGAACCGCAAATGTCTTTGCATCGGAACCGCCACGCTCCTGGCGCTCGGCGCTTGCGCCGCCCCGAACAATGACCGCGTGGACCTCGAGGCGTCTCGCCTCGCTTCCGCGCAGGCGGGGGAGGAAATGGTCTGCGCGCGCGAGCGCACCACCGGCACCCGTCTTGGCGAGCTGATCTGCCGGACCCAGGCCGAGATCGAACAGCGTCGGGAACTCTCCCAGGAGTATGCCCGTCAGCGTCACAGCCAGCGTCGCAGCGGCACGATCACGAATCCGCGGACATTCGGCCCCTCCAGCGAAAGTCCGACCACTGTCCGCCCCTACGATCACTGAGCGGCAGGTCTCCGAGTTTTTGCAGTGACCATGTTCCTGTCGCCCTAGCCGACATCCGGTGGTAATCTAGTTATTCATAATGAATAAATCTGGATACCAATGGGAGGGTGTCATGAAAGCTGCGTTTTACCTGATTGGCGTCATGGGCGTTCTGGCGGCCGCCGCCTGCGCGCCCACAAAGGTCTCGGGCCTGGATGCGTCTGCGCTCGCCGCGCAGCAGCGCATGTCTGCGCTCTTTGGCGAAGACATGATCTGCCAGTACGAGCAGGAAACCGGCAGTCGCCGGGTCGAACTGGTCTGCCGCTTCGCAGAGGATGTGGAGCTTGAGCGCGAACTCGCCCAGGAATACGCCCGGCGCCGGTTCCAGCCCGACTAGGCTGAACAGGCCGGATCGTCAGGCCTGACGACGATTTCAGGACAGGGACGCATTGACTCTGTCCGCTCGTTTCGCCTATATCCCGCGCTCTGTCCCCGCACGGACTTGTCCGATGCGGGGATTGTGCTTGTGAAACAACGCTGGCTCGCACCAAGAACCGGCGAAGAAAAAGGGCTCCGGTCTCGCGGGTTTCCGCAGATACGGCTCCGGCAAAAAAGGAACATGATCATGTATGCAGTGATCAAGACCGGCGGTAAGCAATACCGCGTCTCCGAAGGCGACATCCTGCGCGTTGAGAAGCTCAGCGCGGAAACCGGCGATGTGGTCGCGTTTGACGAAGTGCTGATGATCGGCGGCGAAGGCGACTCTCTGGTCGGCGCTCCGGCTGTCGATGGCGCGTCTGTGACCGCCAACGTGCTGGACATCCGCAAGGACAAGAAGATCAAGGTCTTCAAGAAGCGCCGCCGTCAGAACTACCGCCGCACCAAAGGCCACCGTCAGTGGATCGCCGTGATCTCTGTCGCTGAAATCCTGAAGCCGGGTTCGAAGTCCAAGCTGGACGCGAAACCCGCCAAGATCGCGGCTGACGAAACCCCGGCTCCGGCCAAGAAAGCCGCTCCGAAAGCGGCCGCCAAGGCCAAGACCGAAGCAGCGGGCTCTGACGATCTGACCCAGCTGACCGGCGTGGGTCCGGCCTTCGCCACCAAGCTGAACGAAGCCGGCGTGACCAGCTTCGCTCAGATCGCCGCCTGGACCGAAGCCGAGATCGAGCGCCTGGACGGCGAGATCTCCGGTCTGAAGACCAAGGCGGAAAAAGGCGACTGGGTCGCTGAAGCCAAGAAACTCGCTGGCAAGTAAGGCCACGCGGCAACAGAACCTGAGAAGGAGAGCACCATGGCTCACAAAAAGGCAGGCGGTTCGTCGCGCAACGGCCGCGACAGTGAAGGCCGGCGCCTCGGCGTCAAGAAGTCCGGCGGTCAGCACGTGATTCCGGGCAACATCATCATTCGTCAGCGCGGCACCAAATACTACGCCGGCGAAAATGTCGGCATGGGCAAGGACCACACCCTGTTCGCGCTGACCGAAGGTCGTGTGACCTTCGCCAAGAAGAAGCTTAACCGGACCTTCGTGTCCGTCGCTCCGCTCGCGGACGCGGCTGAATAGGGCGACGCTGACCTCGTGATCGCCCATCCCGAAGAGGGGCGATCCGGGCCAGACGGCCAAGTTTCAGGGGAGACGGATCGCCGTCTCCCCTTTTGCGTTTGAAGTCTCTCCCCGCCCAGTTCGCGCCCAGAGGAGGCCGATATGAGAGACATGCAGTCCGAACCTGAAGACACGCCCGAGTTCGAAGCGGGCGCAGCGATGAAACCCGTCGTGTTTGCGGACATCCGCACTCCGCGTCTGGTTCTGCGTCCGCTCGAGATTGACGACGCCGCCTGGGTGGGTCCTGAAAGCGCCCGCCCGGAAATCTGCCGCATGACCAGCCGGGTTCCCGCCCAGAACCCGCCCCTGTTTGCGGAGGCCTTCATCCTGATCATGCGCGCCCGCGAGCAGATCAAGGGCGATGTGGTGCGCGCCATCTGCGAAGCCGATACCGGCAGCGCGGTCGGCGTGATCGGACTGCACCCCCATGATGAAGGCTGGGAGCTGGGCTATTGGATCATGCCCGCCGCCTGGGGGCAGGGTTACGCGACCGAGGCCGCACAGGGGCTGTGCGACTGGGCGAGACAGCATGCGATGACGCCGTTCACCGCAAGCCATTATGAAGACAACCCGGCATCCGGCCGGGTGCTGGAAAAATCCGGCTTCGGCTATACCGGCGAAACCGGGACCGCCTTCTCTTTCGGACGCATGGGCTCTGCGCCCATCCGTCAGATGGCGATGGCGGGCTAGCCCAGCTCAACAGACACAGATAAAACCGAGCCATGAAGTTCCTTGATCAAGCCAAAGTGTATGTGAAGTCCGGCTGGGGCGGCCCGGGATGCGTGTCATTCCGGCGCGAGGCCTATGTCGAGTTCGGCGGCCCTGACGGCGGCGACGGCGGGGATGGCGGCGATGTCTGGGTGGAGGCCGTAGAGGGCCTGAACACCCTGATCGATTACCGCTACCAGCAGCACTTCAAGGCCGAGCGCGGCCATAACGGCGCGGGTCGCAACCGCACCGGTCGCGGCGGCGAGGACGTGGTCCTGCGTGTTCCCGTGGGCACCCAGGTGTTTGACGAGGACAAGGAGACGCTGCTGGCCGACCTTACCGAGGTCGGGCAGAAGGCGCTGTTGGCCAAGGGCGGCATTGGCGGCAAGGGCAACGCCCATTTCAAGTCGAGCCGCAACCAGGCGCCGCGCATTTCCCAGCCCGGCGAAGCGGGCGAGGAGCGCGCCATCTGGCTGCGCCTGAAACTGATCGCGGATGCCGGTCTTGTCGGCCTGCCGAACGCCGGCAAGTCCACGCTTCTGTCCGTGGCCAGCAAGGCCCACCCCAAGATCGCCGCCTATCCCTTCACCACGCTGCATCCCAATCTGGGCGTGGTAGAGATGGGCACGGGCAACCGCTTTGTGCTGGCCGATATTCCGGGCCTGATCGAGGGCGCGCATGAGGGCGCCGGCATTGGCGACCGTTTCCTGGGGCATATCGAACGCTGCGCCCTGCTGGTGCACCTCATCGACGCGACGGGCGAAGACCCGATGGGCGCCTATGACACCGTGCGCACCGAGCTTGAGGCCTATGGCGGCGGCATCACCGACAAGCGCGAGATCGTCGTTCTGAACAAGCTTGACGCCGCCGATCCTGAAATCGTCGAAATGCTCGATACCGAGTTCAAGGCGAAGCTGGGCGATGTGCCGCATCACCTCTCCGGCGCCACGCAAGAGGGCCTCAAGGACCTTCTGAAAGTCATCTGGGAGGCGGTCTATACCCGTCGCGAAGAAGAGAAGCGCCTGAAGGAAGAAGCCGAGCGCGAGGAGCGCGGCGAAACCGGCTGGACGCCTGATCTGTGACGCCTGAGGCGCGCATGGCGACGGCCCGGCGGGTCGTCATCAAGGTCGGATCGGCCCAGCTGATCGACCCCGACAGCCTTGCGCCCCGACAGGACCGCTTCCAGGCGCTGGCCGATGACATTAACGCCTTGCGCTCTGAGGGGCGCGAGGTGGTGCTGGTCAGCTCCGCCGCGGTCGCCCTGGGCCGTCCCCGGCTGGGCCTCAAACCGGGCAAGACCCTGACGCTGGAAGAAAAGCAGGCCGCCGCCGCGGCCGGTCAGGCGCTGCTCATCCAGCACTGGGACCAGGCTTTCGCCCGTCATGGCTTTCCCGCCGCCCAGGCGCTGGTCTCTCCCGCCGATATTGAATCGCGCCCGCGCTGGCTCAACGCCCACACCACGCTTGAAACGCTTCTGAAGCTTGGCGCCGTGCCGGTGATCAACGAGAACGACACCGTCGCCACCGAGGAATTGCGCTTTGGCGACAATGACCGGCTGGCGGCGCGCACGGCGCAGCTCGTGGGCGCCCAGCTCCTGATCATCCTGTCCGATGTGGACGGGCTGTATGATCGCGATCCGCGCGAGCCGGGCGCGTTGCACATCCCAGAAATCGAGACCATCACCGCCGAGATCGAGGCGCTGGCCGGCCCGGCCCGCGCCGGCGCCGCCGGGACTGGCGGCATGGCCAGCAAGATCGCCGCTGCGCGCATCGCCAATGCCGCCGGCTGCGCCATGATCATCTGCCGCGGCGATCACGACCATCCCATCGCCGCGATCCGCGCCGGCGCGCGTCACAGCTGGTTCGCCCCGAACGGTAATCCCGAAAGCGCCCGCCGCGCCTGGATCCTGGGGTCTCTGGCGCGTGAGGGCGCCTTGGTGCTGGACCCCGGGGCCGCCGACGCGGTCCGCAAGGGCCGCAGCCTGCTGCCTGCCGGCGTGGTGGACGTGCAGGGCCGGTTCGAACGCGGCGCGACCGTGCGCCTTCTGACTGCGACCGGCGAGCGGCTGGGCGTGGGCGTTGCGGGCTATGACGATCATGAAGCGCGCCAGATCCTGGGATTGAAATCGGAGTCCATCACCGGAGTGCTGGGCTATCGCCGCGGCGTCGCGCTGATCCATGCCGGCGATCTGGTGCTCGATCCGGACAGCTCGGCGTCATGAGCTGGGCGCTGAAATCCGAGCTCCTGCATGACGGCATGCGGGTGGGGATTTACGGCGGCAGCTTTGATCCCGTTCACCGCGCCCACCGGCATGTGGCGCGGACGGCCCTCAAACGGCTTGATCTGGATCGGGTCTGGTGGCTGGTCAGCCCCGGAAATCCGCTGAAAGCCCATGCCCCCGCCAGCCTTGAAAGCCGCGCCAGCGCCATTCGGGGCTGCATGCCCGACCCCCGGCAGGTCGTCTCCACGCTGGAAGCCCGGCTGAACACCCGCACCACCATTGATCTGATCACCCATCTTCAGACCCGCCATCCCCGGGTCCGCTTCGTCTGGATCATGGGCGCGGACGGGCTGGCGAGCTTTCATCGCTGGAAGAACTGGCAGGCGATCGCGCAGCGCATTCCCATCTGCGTCATCGCCCGCCCCGGCGTCGGCCTGAAAGCGCGCTTGTCCCCGGCTGCTCGCTATCTGGCCCGGGCGCGCAAACAGGACAGTCAGGCGAAAACCCTGGCTCTAGGTAGTCCTCCGGGGTGGACTTACCTTACTGAGCCATTACATGCTGAGGCCTCACGCCTGTTGCGTGCAAAAGCCGCATCCTGATCCGCAGCCGCCATCGCCTTGAGACCATGTCGAACGAGACCCTAGTCGAGGCTGGCGCCTTGGCGTTTTTCAAAGACTTGCAGCCCTCCGCCAGCGATTTTCGTGCGGATGTGCTCGCCGGGTTGCGCAAACCGCAAAAAGCGATTTCGCCCAAGTATTTCTACGATGCAGCGGGATCTGCGATCTTTGACCGGATCACCGAGGCGCCCGAATACTATCCCACCCGCACGGAGCTGAGCCTGCTGGACCGGATCGGCCCCGAGCTGAAGGCCCTCGCCGGGTCCGGAGCGGTCGTGCTCGAACCCGGCGCCGGGTCGAGCGTGAAGATCCGCCGGCTTCTCGACGCGCTCGATCATCCCGCCGCCTTTGTGGGCATGGATATCTCGGGCGATCACGTCAAGGCGGCCTGCGCCGATATCGCGTCCGATCACCCCGACCTGACCGTGGGCGCCATCTGTCATGACTTCACCCAGACGCTTGATGTGGACGCGCTGGATCTGCCCGAAGGCCGCCGGATCGTCTTCTTCCCCGGGTCGACCATCGGCAATTTCGAGCTCATCGACGCGCTGAAACTGCTCAAGACCCTGCGCGACTGGCTGCGTCCGGGCGATGCGCTCCTGATCGGGGTGGATCTGCGCAAGGACCCGGCCGTGCTGGAGGCCGCTTATGACGATGCCGGCGGCGCGACGGCGGACTTCAATTTCAACCTTGTCAAACGGATCAATGCGGAGCTCGACGGCGATCTCGATCCGGCGGCGCTTGCCTACCGCGCCTTCTGGAATCCGTACCGGTCACGGGTTGAAATGTACCTGCAGGCCCTGCGCGACCTGGAATTCACCGTGGCGGGCGAAGCCTTCGTGCTGCGTGAGCACGAGACAATCCATACCGAAAACTCCCATAAATTCACGGTCTCCACCTTCCAGGACCTCGCCCGCCAGGCCGGGCTTGTCCCCGCCCATGTGTGGAGCGAAGAGGGCGCCTGCGCCTTCTCCATTCACTGGCTCGAACGCGGCGACAAAACGTGCTAGCATCCTGCTTGGTCAATTAAGGGAGCAAGGACTCTGTCCACCGAATTGCACAGCCGCCCCAATGGCGAGGCTGACAGCGACTCTGGCGAACTCGCCCAGAGCACGCAGGATCTCGAAGCGCTGGTTCTGAACGCGCTGGACGATGACAAGGCGGAAGATGTCGTCGCCATCGATCTTACGGGCAAATCATCCGTCACTGATGTGATGGTCATCGCGTCTGGCCGGTCCAACCGGCATGTGGGCGCCATGGCCGACCATCTCGTGCGCAAGCTCAAGGACGCCGGGCACGGCAAGGTCGCGATCGAGGGCCTGAAGACGTGCGACTGGGTCCTGATCGACGCCGGCGACGTGATCGTTCACCTGTTCCGTCCCGAAGTGCGCAGCTTCTACGATCTGGAAAAGATGTGGTCCGTCTCGCCTGACGGCTCGGCCTGATCCAATCCTCATCCCGAACCGGGGCGCCCCATGCGCGTTGAGATTCGTGCGATCGGCCGCATCAAGGCCGGGCCCGAGCGCGAGCTTGTGGACCAGTACATGGACCGCGCCAATGGCGTGGGACGCGGAATCGGGCTGGGTCCGGTCAGTGAGCGTGAGCTCGATCCAAGAACCCTCAAGGACAAGTCGGCCGAAACCCAGGCGCTGATTGCGGATCTCCCCGCCGGCGCCCTGGTCTTCGCGCTGGATGAAACCGGAAAGCCGATGAGCTCGCTCGACTTCTCGCGCGTGATCGAAACCACGCGCGATGACGGCGCACGCGATCTGGTCTTCCTGATCGGCGGCGCGGATGGCCATGACCGTCCGGCCCTGCCCCAGGGCGCGCGCATGCTCAGCTTCGGCAAGGCCACCTGGCCGCACAAGCTGGTGCGCGTCATGCTGGCCGAACAGATCTATCGCGCCGCCTCGGTTCTGGCGGGCGCGCCGTATCATCGGGAGGGCTGATGGCGTCCCTTCTCTCCCTTCTGGCTCTGAGCCTCGCCCTGCAGGCGCAAGCGGCGCCCGAGCCGGACGAGGTGGAGTCCATGGAACGCGAGGCCGCCGAACTGCGCGACGAGGCCGAAGCGCGGGAAGCCGAGGCCGAAGCCGCCCGTATCGCCATCGCCCGCTTGCAGCAACGCCTTGTGGAAGCGGCAGGACGCGTGGAGAGCCGTGAAGCCGAGGTGGAAGCCGCCACCGAACGCTTGCGGGCGCTGGAGCGTGAGGAATCCGACCTTCTGGCGCGGTTGCGCGCGGAACGGTCTGACCTGGCGCGAGTTCTGGCCGCCCTTCAGCGCATCGAGATGTCGGACCCGCCCGCCTTGGCGGTGACTCCAGACGATGCCGCTTCGGCGGCCCGCGCGGCCGGGCTTCTGGCCCAGATCGCGCCCCAGCTCGACGCCCGTGTCGCGGCTGTGCAGGCCCGTCTCGAGGAACTGGCTGCATTGCGGGAGGCGCTCGCGGCCCAGACCCAGGCTCTGGTGCAGGCCCGTGAGGCTCTCGGGGTGACGCGCGAGGAAGTCACTGCGCTGATCGAGGAACGCCGCGCCGCCGAGGCCGCCCTGCGCGCGCAGGCTGATGATCTGTCCCAACGCGCCGCCCGGATTGCTCGCGAAGCCGGTTCGCTGCGCCAGCTGCTGGCGGATATTCGCCGTTTCGCCGCCGCCGAACCGCGTCTGGCCCCGCGTCCGGAGCCTGCGCCCGAACCGGAACCCGGCGTTCCCGTGCCGCGTCTCAGACCGGAACAGACGCCGGCGGTCGCCATGGCCGCTCTCGTGGATGCACGCCCGGTGGAGGGCCCGGTCGAAACCCTGCGCTTCAGTGATACGCGCGGCCGGTTGAGCCCGCCTGTTCGCGGAGATTTGATCATACGCGCCGGCGAACGCGGTCCGGACGGCGCGCGTCGCGAAGGGGTCTGGTTTGAAACCGCATCCCGCGCCCAGGTCACCGCCCCCTTTGATGGCGTCGTTGTATATGCCGGGCCTTTTCAAGGGTTTGATGGCGTATTGATGATCAACACACCCGATGGTTACACGCTTATCCTCGGGGGCTTAGGTCTTATTTACGCCGTAGAGGGACAATCATTATTGGCGGGAGAACCGGTGGGCGCCATGTCTGACCGTGCAAATCCGCCGCCAATGCTCTATCTGGAGATCAGACGCAGCACTGACGAAGCTGCTGACCCTGAGGATTGGCTTCGGCCCGAATTTCGCAGAGGCTAGAGCCTCGACCGCCGCGCTTTGAGGAAGACCATCATGCGTCTGCACATTATTGCTTCAGCAGTCCTGTTCGGAATTGGCGCCGCCACGCTGGCGGTGTCCGCCGAAGGCGAAGACACCAACAGCCGCGAAGCCACCTTCCGTCAGCTGGAGCTTTTCGGCGATGTGCTCAGCCGGATCGAGTCCGATTATGTCACCGAGCCGGACAAGGCCGAACTGATCGAGAGCGCGATTGACGGCATGATGCAGGCGCTCGATCCGCATTCGAGCTATTTGTCCCCGGATGACTTCCAGGACATGCAGGTCACCACCAGCGGCGAATATGGCGGCGTGGGGATCGAGGTGACCATCCGCGACGACCTGATCACCATCATTTCCCCCATCGCCGAGACGCCGGGCGAACGCGCCGGGCTGGAGCCCAATGACCAGATCATCGCCGTCGACGGCGAGAGCATGATCGGCGCAACCATGGATGACGCCGTCGAGCGCATGCGCGGGCCGGCCGGCGAACCGGTGATACTGAGCATTCTGCGCGAGGGCGTGGAGGATCCGTTCGACGTCACGGTCGTGCGCGACCTGATCGAGGTGCGCGCCGCCTATTGGCGCATGGAAGAGGGCGACACGCCCTATCTGCGCATCACCACCTTCAACGAGAACACCACGGCCAACGCCGTCACCGGCATCGAGGACCTGACCGAAGCCTATGGCGGACCGCTGCCAGGCCTCATCCTCGATCTGCGCTCCAATCCGGGCGGCCTCCTGGACCAGTCGGTGTCGATCTCCTCGCTGTTCCTGGACGGCGGAGAGGTTGTCTCGACCCGTGGCCGCGACCCGCGCGACACGCGCCGCTATAACGCCGAACCGGGGGACATCCTCAATGGCGCGCCCATCGTGGTGCTGATCAATTCGGGCTCGGCCTCGGCCTCGGAAATCGTCACCGGCGCGCTGCAGGATCGCGAACGTGCGACGATCGTGGGCATGACCAGCTTCGGCAAGGGCTCCATGCAGACCGTGGTGCCGCTGCGCGGCGGCCGTGACGGCGCCCTGCGGCTGACCACGGCGCGCTATTACACGCCCGCCGGTCGCACCATTCAGGCGACGGGCATCGCGCCTGACATCGCCATCGCCCCGCGCCGCGTCGCCGAGGAAGAGATTGAAAGCGTCAACACCTATGCCGAGGCCGCCCTGCGCAATGCGCTGGAGAACGAGAACGGCGCGGAGCGTGAAGAGCTGCAGAATGAACTCTCGCACACCGAAATGCCGCCCGAGGACTGGGATGCGAGCGAGGATTACCAGCTTCACCGCGGCATCGAGATCCTCAACGCGATGATGAGCCGCGAACAGGCCCAGCTGCAGTAGGCCAGACGCTCGGAAGGCGCGTTCGTTAACGCTTCTTTACCCCGTCTTCACGCAGGGTCAGGGTTCGAATCACCCCTGACCCGGCGTTGAAGAAACGGCACGCGCACCATGGCCCGACTGGACTCCGATCGCTTTCCCCTGAAAGCCCCGCTGCTGGCGGGCCTCGGGGTCGCGGCTGCGCTGATCATCGGGGTCGCCGCCCTGACCTGGCTTGCCGGCGGTCCTGCGCCCACCATAAGCGCCAGCGCCGATATCGCGGGCCAACCCGAAGTCCTGGCCTCCGCCCGGATTGAGAGCGATCATGGCGCGCCCTTCAGCGACGGTCAGGCTGACGAGGTGAGCCTGCCGGGCGTTCGCGACACCGCCGATGCGCTCAGCGCTCATGATGCGGGCGGCCACACCACCGCGCAGCCGGCTGCGCCCCAGGCCCCGCCTGCGCCGCTGCCGGGACTTTATGAAAATGGCCCCGGCGGCCCCCTGCCAGTCATCAGCGCCAGCGGGGAACGTCCCGATCAGGCCTACGCCCATGACTTTCCAGGCGCCGAGAACGTGCCCACCGTGTCGGTCATTGTCGGCGGTCTCGGCCTGTCACAAAGCCTGACCGAGCGCGCCATCGAGGTTCTGCCTGCAGAGGTGACCCTCAGCTTCGCCCCCTATGCCGACAATCTGCAGGACTGGATCAATCGCGCCCGGGCGGACGGACACGAGGTGTTGCTCGAGCTTCCCATGGAGCCGTTCGACTACCCCAATAACGATCCTGGTCCGCACACCCTGCTGGTGGACGCCAGCTCCCAGGAGAACACGCGACGACTGGTCTGGCTGCTGTCTCGCGCCGCCGGATATACGGGCGTGGCGAACTATCTCGGGGCGCGACTGGGCGCTGCTGAAGGCCCGCTCAGCGAGATCTTCTCCGAACTGGAAGCCCGCGGCCTGAGCATCTTTCATGATGGCGCAGGTCGCCGCGCCGTTCTGGAGCAGGCCGGACGTCAGGCCCATGCCCGCATGACCATCGCGGACCGGGTGGTGGATTCCGACCCGACACCGCGCGCCATTGATGGCCGACTTCTGGAGCTGGAAGCGCTGGCCTTGCAGAACGGCTCGGCGCTTGGCTCGGGCTTCGCCTATCCCGCTACCGTGGATACGATCGCAGCCTGGGCGGAAGGGCTGGATGGCCGCGGCTACCAGCTGGCGCCGGCGAGCTTCGTCATGCAGATCCGAAGCCCCGTCGAAACCGCTCAGGCCCCGACCACCAACCACGGGGCCAGCGCCGGTGAGGATCACGCCCCCGCGAATGACCATGGCGACGGCCACGGAGACACGCACTAGTCATGTCTGACGCCTATCCCGAACACCGCCCCAATGTGGGCGTCGTGCTGTTCAATGCGGACGGCAAGGTCTGGCTGGGCAAGCGCTATGGCGCAGATGAGCCCTGGTGCTGGCAGTTTCCCCAGGGCGGCATGGATGCAGGCGAGACGCCTGAAGAGGCGGGACTGCGCGAACTCTATGAAGAAACCGGCGTCACTCAAGAGCTCATAGAGCCGCTTGGAAGCATAAACGACTGGCTGGCCTATGACTTCCCGCCTGAAGTCCTCGCGCAGCGCTCGCGCAATCGCTGGCGCGGTCAGAAACAGCGCTGGTTCGCCTATCGCTATCTGGGGACGGACGCCGACTTCGATCTTGAAGCCGTGCCGCCGCAGGAATTCTCAGAGTTCCGTTGGGTCTCGCTGGAAACAACGCCGCAGCTCATCATCCCGTGGAAGCGGGACGTGTATGAGCGCGTAGCCGAAGCCTTCGCGCCCTATGGCGCCTAGCGGTCCGCCGCCAGCTCCACCACCCGGACTGACGACGCGCCACGGCTGAAGAAGCCGAAGGCGAGATTGACAGTGTTGTGGGCGATATTGCGATCCTCGGCGCGCAGTTTCGCCTCGACCTCCCGGACAACGCGCAGATTGTCGTCCTGAGCGCCCATCACACAGACTGTCTCGCCATCGCGCTTGCCCGTCCAGATGGACAGCCCCGCGGCATGGGGCAGGGCCAGAGCCTGATCTGACGCGGTGATGTCACGATCGGCAACGGGAAAATCGAAGGCTTCCAGCGTGACTCCGGCCTCCTGCGCCGCTCCCTCCAGCCCCTGCGGGCCCAGGGCGGCATCACACAGGGCGATCATCTGGTTCGCCAGAGCGTCGATCTCAGCGTCGTCCGCCGCTAGTGCAGGAGCGCTGAGAGCGGTCAGCGACACAGCTGCGGCACAGATCATGGAGACACGCATCATCCTCAGTCCTCAAATGCAAAAACCCTGCGCAGAATATGCGCAGGGTCTCGCGAAGCCGGAAATGAAAGGACTTCAAGATTTAGTGAGACAGTTCCGACAGCAGGGCCTGGAACTTCTCGATGCGCGCTTCCGCATCATGACGTTCTTCGTCATTGCGCGCCTGGCCCAGATCTTCACGGGCTTCGGCGAGAGACTTGGACACGTCTTCAGCGTTCACGTCGGCGAGGTCGATCGCCTCTTCGGCCAGAATGGTCAGGCCGGCAGCCGTCACCTCGGCGAACCCGCCGCGGATGAAGGTACGGGTGACGTCATTGCCGGAATGAACCGAGATCGCTCCGGTGCGAATGGTCGACATGAAGGGCGCGTGGTTGGCCAGCACGCCGAAATCGCCCTCGGAACCGGGGACCACGACCATGTCCACCTCGCCCGCGAAGACGCGGCGCTCAGGCGAAACGAGGTCAAAGTGCAGCTTGTCAGCCATGGGCCGATCCTTGCTCAGTTACGCCCGACAAGCGGGCAGGCCTTGCTCAGTTACGCCCGCCGGGCGGGCTGGTCGCCGGCGCGCCTGGGGCGCGCCGACTGATCAGGCTTACGCAGCGTCAGCAGCCAGTTTCTCGGCTTTCTTCACGGCGTCTTCGATGGTGCCGACCATGTAGAAGGCCGGTTCCGGCAGATGGTCGTAATCGCCATCGCACAGACCTTTGAAGCCCTTGACGGTTTCCTCGATCGGCACCTGGATGCCCGGAGAACCGGTGAAAACTTCGGCCACGTCGAACGGCTGGGACAGGAAGCGCTCGATCTTACGGGCGCGCGCCACGACCAGCTTGTCCTCTTCGGACAGTTCGTCCATGCCCAGGATGGCGATGATGTCTTGCAGAGCCTTGTAGCGCTGCAGGATTTCCTGCACGCGACGGGCGGTCTGATAGTGCTCTTCACCCACGATGCGCGGCTCGAGGATCCGGGAGGTGGAGTCCAGCGGGTCCACAGCAGGGTAGATGCCTTTTTCCGCGATCGAGCGGTTCAGAACCGTGGTCGCGTCGAGGTGGGCGAAGGTGGTGGCCGGAGCCGGGTCGGTCAGGTCGTCGGCCGGCACGTAAACGGCTTGCACGGACGTGATCGAACCCTTCTTGGTCGAGGTGATGCGCTCTTGCAGCGCGCCCATGTCGGTGGACAGGGTCGGCTGATAGCCCACCGCGGACGGGATCCGGCCCAGCAGGGCGGACACTTCGGCGCCGGCCTGGGTGAAGCGGAAGATGTTGTCCACGAAGAACAGCACGTCCTTGCCTTCCTCATCGCGGAAGTATTCCGCTTGAGCCAGACCGGACAGCGCCACGCGAGCACGGGCGCCCGGCGGTTCGTTCATCTGGCCGAACACGAGGGCGCAACGCGACCCTTCAGCAGAACCGCCATTTTCCTTGGGGTCCTTGTTCACGCCGGATTCGATCATTTCGTAATAGAGATCGTTGCCTTCGCGGGTCCGCTCGCCGACGCCGGCGAACACGGAATAGCCGCCGAACAGCTTCGCGATGTTGTTGATCAGTTCCTGGATCAGAACCGTCTTGCCAACGCCAGCGCCGCCGAACAGGCCGATCTTGCCGCCTTTGGCGTACGGGCAGAGCAGATCCACGACCTTGATGCCGGTCGGCAGGATTTCAGCCTCGGTGGACTGTTCCTCGAACGCCGGAGCCGGACGGTGGATCGGCGCCATCATGGCGGCCTGCACATCGCCGGCTTCGTCGATCGGCTCACCGGTGACGCTCATGATGCGGCCCAGCGTGCCCGGACCCACCGGAACCATGATCGGAGACCCGGTGTCCGTCACTTCGGAACCGCGCTTCAGACCCTCGGTCGCGTCCATGGCGATCGTGCGCACCATGTTCTCGCCCAGGTGCGACGCCACTTCCAGAACCAGCTTCTGGTCGCCGTTCTTGGTCTCCAGAGCGTTGAGGATATCCGGAAGACCGCCCTCGAACTCCACGTCCACGACGGCGCCGGTCACCTGCGCAATACGGCCTTTGAGCTTGCTCATCGTCTCAGCCTCTTTTCCAAACCTTGCAAGGCGCCGCGCCCGGTCGCCTGTCGTTCAAACTTGTTACGCTTACACCGCCTCGGCGCCGGAGATGATCTCGATCAGCTCCTTGGTGATTTTCGCCTGGCGGGAGCGGTTGTATTCCAGATTCAGCTTGTCGATCAGCTCGCCGGCATTGCGGGTCGCTGAGTCCATGGCCGCCATCTTGGCGCCCATTTCACCGGCAGCGTTCTCCAGCAGGGCCGAGAGAATGACCGTATCCACATAACGCGGCAGCAGAACCTCGAGGATGCTCTCCTCGTCCGGCTCATAGCTGTAGATCGCGCCTTTGAGGTCGGGACGCTCGACGGTCTCGTCGATGGCGTCACGCGCCGGGATCAGCGTCTGAGCGCGGGGCTTCTGGCTGATCACGGAGACGAATTCCGAGCTGACGACTTCGCAGACATCAAACTCGCCCGCCTCGAACAGGGTGCGGATCTTGTCGCCGATCATCGCCGCGGTCGAACCGTCGATGGACTTCACGTCCTTCAGTTCGACCGTGTCCACGATCTTGTCCTTGTGCAGACGCTTGAGGGCTTCATAGCCCTTCTTGCCGACCGTCAGGATCTTGACGGTCTTGCCGGCGCCGACCAGGGCCGCGACACGCTCGCGCGCCAGGCGCGCGATATTGGTGTTGAAGCCGCCGCACAGGCCGCGGTCCGCCGTGGCGACCACGAGCAGGTGGACATCGTCCTTGCCCGTGCCGACCAGCAGACGCGGCGCGTCCGGGCCTTCCATGGCCGATGACAGATTGGCCATCACCGCCGCCATACGCTCAGCGTACGGGCGCGCGGCTTCCGCGGCTTCCTGCGCCTTGCGCAGCTTGGCCGCGGCGACCATTTGCATCGCCTTGGTGATCTTCTTGGTCGATTCGACCGAGTTGATCCGGTTTTTCAGCTCTTTAAGGCTGGCCATTTGTCGTCCTCAGCCCAACCGCTTGATCCTGTCGGGGCAAGCCCCTCCAGAACGAGGAGGTTGGGCGCGCTTTCGCGCGCCCGTCCTTATGCGAAGTTCGCCGTGAAGGTCTCCAGCGTCGCTTTCAGCGCCGCCTCGGACTCGTCCGACAGTTTCTTGGTGTCGCGGATCGCGGCCAGAAGATCGGCTTTCTCGGCGTGCAGGTGACGCAGAAGCTCTTCTTCATAGCGACCGATCGCGGACACTTCGATCTTGTCCAGATAGCCGCGCGTACCGGCGTACATCACGCAGACCTGCTCTTCCATGGAGAGCGGGCTGAACTGCGGCTGCTTGAGCAGCTCGGTCAGACGCTCGCCGCGCGAGAGCAGCTTCTGGGTGGCCGCGTCCAGGTCGGAACCGAACTGGGCGAAGGCCGCCATTTCGCGATACTGAGCCAGCTCGCCCTTGATCTTGCCCGCGGCGGTCTTGGTCGCCTTGGTCTGAGCGGCGGAGCCCACGCGGGACACCGACAGACCCACGTTCACGGCCGGGCGGATGCCCTGGTAGAACAGGTCGGTTTCCAGGAAGATCTGGCCATCGGT
>NZ_DJIQ01000037.1:12424-12613 GCF_002433705.1 Oceanicaulis sp. UBA6590 | reverse complement strand
CACGTTGGTCGGGATGTAGGCCGACACGTCGTTGGCCTGGGTTTCGATGATCGGCAGAGCCGTCAGCGAGCCCGAACCATGGGTCTCGTTCAGTTTCGCCGCACGCTCCAGCAGACGGGAGTGCAGGTAGAACACGTCGCCCGGATACGCTTCACGTCCCGGCGGACGGCGCAGCAGCAGCGACATCTG
>NZ_DJIQ01000037.1:0-12113 GCF_002433705.1 Oceanicaulis sp. UBA6590 | reverse complement strand
CAGCAGCAGCGACATCTGGCGGTAAGCCACGGCCTGCTTGGACAGGTCATCATAGATGATCAGGCCGTGCATGCCGTTGTCGCGGAAGTATTCGCCCATGGCGCAACCGGTGAACGGCGCCAGGAACTGCATCGGCGCCGGGTCGGACGCGGTCGCGGCGACGACGATGGAGTATTCCATCGCGCCGTTTTCCTCGAGCGTCTTGACGACCTGAGCCACGGTGGAGCGCTTCTGGCCGACCACGACATAGACGCAGTACAGCTTCTGGCTCTCGTCATCACCCTGATTCAGTTGTTTCTGGTTCAGGATGGTGTCGATGGCGATGGCGGTCTTGCCGGTCTGGCGGTCGCCAATGATCAGCTCACGCTGGCCACGACCGACGGGGATCATGGAGTCGATCGCCTTGATGCCGGTCGCCATCGGCTCGTGCACCGATTTACGCGGCAGGATGCCCGGCGCCTTCACGTCCACGACGCGACGCTCGGCGGCGTCGATCGGGCCCTTGCCGTCAATCGGCTCGCCCAGCGCGTTCACGACGCGGCCCAGCAGGCCCTTGCCGACCGGGGCGTCCACGATGGAGCCCAGTCGCTTGACGGTGTCGCCTTCCTTGATGCCCCGGTCGTCGCCGAAGATCACGCAGCCGACATTGTCGCGCTCGAGGTTCAGGGCCATGCCCTTCACGCCGCCCGGGAACTCCACGAGTTCGCCGGCTTGCACTTCGTCAAGACCGTACACACGAGCGATGCCGTCGCCCACGCTCAGCACCTGACCCACGTCGGAGACGTCGGCCTCTGCGCCAAAGTTCTTGATCTGCTCTTTCAGGATCGCGGAGATTTCCGCCGCCCGGATATCCATGGCCTACGCCTCTTTCATCGTGTTGCGCAGCCCCTCCAGCTTTGTGCGGAGGGAGGAGTCAAACATGCGCGAACCGACCTTCACGATCAGTCCGCCGAGGATGTCGGGCCGCACTTGCGTACGGATATCCACATCCTGGCCCAATGCGGTTTTCAACGCCGCGGTCAGCTCTTTCAGCTGCGTTGCAGTCAGCTCGTCCGCGGTGGTGACTTCAGCCGAAGTCGCCCCGCGCTTGAGCGCCGCCAGCACCTTGAAGGCGCGCAGCATGTCCTTGATATCGCCCGAGCGGCCGTTATGGGCCGCAACAGCGATGAATTTCTTGGTGAGGTCCTGGGCGCCCAGCTTGTCCGCCAGGGCAGAGAGCACTGCTGATTTTTCAGCCGCGCCATACAGCGGGCTGGTCAGCGCGTCACGCAGATCTGCAGAGTCCGCGAGCACCGCGCCCAGCGCGTCCACGTCCTTCTCGACAGCCTCTGCCGCGCCCGCCTCTTCGGCCAGGTCGAACAAGGCGCGCGCATAGCGCTCGCCGGCCTCGCTCATGATCGCATTATCGACGGTGGTCACCGTTCTGCGCCGCTTTCTTCTCGTGATGCGCGTTTAGACCCCACCAGTGCGGTATTGCCCAAACGCTTGAAGGAACTTGGCTTCTTGCAAGACACACTAGGGTTACCGCCACGTGTGTCTCACAGCCCGGCGCCGAACTAGCACAGGGGTGCGCCCCCGGCAACACCATGGAGTGCGCGAAATAACCTCCTTCTGCGTCCCATGTGCTCCACCGGTCGCCCATTCCTCCGTCAACCCCGTGATCCGGCTCTGGCTGGACAAGGTCAAAAATTAAAGTAAAACTTTATGAACTCGAATTCACGGGACCAGACCAGGCGCATCCTCTAGCGTCCCGCACAACACCAGCCTCCGGCGCGAAAGAACACGGTCATGCCGCTTTGCACACTCTCCGCGATAACGGTCATCGCCGCCGCCAGCCTTGTGCAGGACGTGACGCCGCAAGAGGCTTTTCAGCGCGACATCCGGATCGAACGGCACGCAGAGATGAGCGAGATCGCGTTTGACTGGCGGCTCGACAAGATTTTCATCGCGGCGGAGGTGAATGGCCAGAGCGGCGACTTCATCTTCGACACCGGCTCCCCCACCATTGTGTCGCGCACACTGGCCGACAGGCTCGATCTCGAAATCATCGGGCAGAACACCGGACGGGACGCCCATGGCGCCGATGTGGTGATGGATATCGGCGTGATTGACACAATCAGGCTGGGCGACGTGGTGTTTCACGACGTCCCTGTGATGGTCTTTGATTTTGACGCGCTCGACCAGGGAGGCTGCTTCATCGAGGATGGCGTTATCGGCGCAGAACTCCTCAGGGGCGGCGCCTGGCGAATCGATCTGTCACGACAAACCCTGACGCTCGCCGCCAACGCCGACGTCCTGCCCGCCCTGCCGACCGGTCCCGAGAGCGCGCTGCATGATTTCGGCTATCCGCATCTGCCCATTCTCGACTATGCGATCGGTGAGATGCGCGACAAGGCTCTCTTCGACACGGGCTTCGGCGGCGAGCTGGCCCTCTTTGAACGGGCGGCGGAAACACAGGATGTCCAGCAACGCATCATCCCGGGCACGCTTGAAACCGGTCGGGGCCGGGCCGGAGAATCAGCAGGCGGCTGGGCCGCCCCCGAGCCGCTGACCCGCGCCCGGCTCGAGGGCGTCTCACTCGACGGCCACACCCTGCCCCGCCTCTCCGCAAACCTGCGCCCGCTCGCGCCCACCCTGTTCGGCGCCGGTCTCCTGAACACGTATGTGATCACGCTCGATTATCCTCGAGGCCGGATCCGGTTCAGCCCGCTGGCCGAACCCCTGCCCGCTCACCCCAAGCAGGATTTCTCCATTGCGCTTGTGGACGATCATCCCGAGCTGGTCCGTCTTTATGACAACACCCCGGCGTCGCACGCAGGTCTGGAGGTCGGCGACGCCGTCCTGTCCGTGGATGGACGACGGCTTGAGACCGAGCCCCAGCAGGCGCGGTGCGAGACGGCCCTCTGGCTTGCTGACACGCTGGACGCCCAGTCCGTTCAGACCCTGACGATCTGGCGCGATGGCGAGGCGCGGACGATCCGATTGGAGCAACAGCGCTAGAGGAACGAATACGGCTCGATATCGAGCACCACCCGGACCGCTGAGGGCGGTTTGATGCGGCCCATCCAGGCGCGCATATAGGCCGAGACATCCACATTCCGGGGCGCCTGCACCAGAAAGCGCCGCCGCCAGCGCCCCCGCACCACGCCCAAAGGCGCTTCGGCGGGGCCAAACACCTGCACGCCCTCTGACACCGGCGCGGCGCGGGCGATGGCGAGGCAGGCGTCATCGAGCTGCGCCGGGTCCGGACTGGAGACGATGAGGGCGGCCAGCCGACCAAAGGGCGGCAGACCGAGTATCTCGCGCATGCTGCGTTCGGCGGCCAGGAACGCATCCCGATCCCCGTTCGCGAGCGCCTGCAAGGCTTCGTGCTCGGGGTTCCAGGTCTGAAGGATCGCCCGCCCCGGACGATCCGCCCGCCCGGCCCGCCCCGCCGCCTGCACCAAAGTCTGATAGGTGCGCTCGCCGGCGCGCAGATCCCCGCCCGCAAGGCCGAGATCGGCGTCCACCACGCCCACCAGCGTCAGATGGGGGAAGTTGTGGCCCTTCGCCGCGATCTGGGTGCCCACCAGAATGTCGATCTCGCCCTGCTCCATGCGCTGGACGATGGAGCGGACGTCGTCACCGGTCTGGGCGGTGTCGGACGAGAACACCTCCACCCGCGCTTCGGGAAAGCGCTGTCGCGCTTCCTCGGCGACGCGCTCGACGCCCGGCCCCACCCCGATCAACGAATCAGCCTCGCCGCATTCAGGGCAATGTTTCGGCTTGGGCATGGAGAAGCCGGTGACATGGCAGACAAGGCGTCCGGTATAGCGGTGCTCCACCAGCCAGCGGTCGGCCTCGGGGCTTTTCATCTTGTGCCCGCACGCCTTGCACAGCACCAGCGGCGCAAAGCCGCGCCGGTTGAGATAGAGCATGGCCTGCTCGCCACGCGCCAAAGTCTCCGCGACGGCCTTGTGAAGCGGCGGGGACAGCCATTCGCCCTTCTCGGGCGGGCTTACGCGCAGATCCAGGAGCTCGATATCAGGCAATACCGCTCCGCCCGCGCGGCTCGGGAGCACCACATGCACATAACGCCCGGCCTCGGCGTTCACGAGGCTTTCAAGCGACGGCGTGGCGCTGGCGAGAATGCATGCCGCGCCCTGAAGCTTGGCCCGCGCCACCGCAAGGTCGCGGGCGTTATAGGTGAGGTTCTCGTCCTGCTTGTAGGTCGGGTCATGCTCTTCATCGACCACGATGCCGCGCAGATGAGTGAAGGGCAGGAAGATCGAGGAGCGCGCCCCCGCCACGATCCGCGCCCGACCCGACGCCACTTCGCGCCAGGTGCGGCGGCGGTCCTTGTCCGCCAGCCCGGAATGCCACAGCGCAGGCTCCACGCCGAACCGGTCCCTGAAGCGCTTCGTGACGGCCTGGGTCAAAGCGATCTCAGGCAGCAGGACCAGAATCTGCGCCTCGGGCTCGCGCCGCATCAGTTCGGCGATGGCCTCGAAATAGACTTCGGTCTTGCCCGAGCCGGTCACGCCATCCAGCAGCGCCGCCTGAAACCCGCCCGCCGCCACCAGACGCCGCAGGGTCGCGGCCGCTTCCGCCTGCACGGCGTTCAGCTCGACACCCTCGCGATAGGGGTCGGGCGTCTCGAACGGCGGATCGACGGGCGCCTCCTCGGCGCGCAGACCGCCCGCATCCGCCAACCCCTTCACAACCGAGCTCGACACGCCCGCCCGGCGCGCCAGCTCGGCCGCGCTGGCCGGGCCTTCCTGAGCGGCATCCAGCACCGCCCGACGCGCCGGCGTCAAACGCGCGAGGATCTGCCCGGTCGGATGGTAGAGCGTTTCGGTTGGCGAGGGCTTGAGCGCGCCGGGGCTTCTGAGGACCGCCCGCAACACAACGCCCGGCGGCTCCACCAGATAGCGCGCCGCCCAGTCGACAAACTCGCGCATGGGCGCGCTCAAGGGCGGGCCGCCGCGCAGATCATCCAGCGTCTTGAGTTTCCGCGAGCCGTCTTCGGGCCCCACATCCCACACCACGCCCGGCGCGCTGCGCTTGCCCAGCGGCGCCAGCACATGATCGCCCGGCTTCACGCGCACGCCGTCGGGAACCGCATAATCGAACGGTTCAGGCAAGGGCATCGGAAACAGGACCGAAGCGCGTTGCGGAGTTGAGTCGGGTTCGCTCACGAAAGAGGGCGTCCTGGCGCGGATTGATTCTGGATCAGTGTAACAAAGGGCAGGACGAACGACTCAGGGTTAACGCATTCACAAGCCGGGTCTGGCAGGTAGATCAGGTTGGCATGGAGTTCGATCAATGACCGCCCTTGAAACGCTGGACATAGAATCCCTGCGCGCCGCTTTGCGCGAACGTCCCGAGATCATCACCGGCGACCCGGAGCTGATGGCGCTGGCGCGTGATGCGGACAGCGGCGGCAGCGTGGTCGATCTGGCGCAACGCCGTCAGAAGAAACTCGAGAAAGACCTGCGCAAGGTGCGCGCCACCAATGACGCGCTGATCGCCCTCGCCAAGGCCAATATGGCCGCCCAGGCCCAGACTCATGCCGCCGTGCTCGCCATTCTGGAAGCTGAAGACCTCGCCGCACTCGACCACAAGCTCGCCAGCCGCGTCGCAGGCGCGCTGAGCGTGGACGCCGTGCGGGTGTTCCTCGAAGGCCATTCCCCGCTGAAGGACGCCAGCGCCATTCTGGGCTGTTCGCCCGAATTGACCCAGGCCTTGCTCGATGATGACAGCGAGCGACTGGGCCTTGTGAACGGGCGATTCGCCGACGCGCTCTATGGCCCGCTGGGCCCCAATCTGCGCTCTGAAGCCATCGCCCGCATGGAAATCGGCGGCCATCCGGGCATTCTGTGTCTGGCCAGCCGGGACGCGCGCGCCTTCACGGCGGATCAGGGCGCCGACCTCATCCACTTTCTCGCCCGCGCGCTCGAGCGCCGGATCGCGCCATGGCTACGCAGCTAGCCGAACCCTCTCTGAGCGCGGACAAGGCCCTGTCCGCCTTTCTGAGCCATCTGGAAGGCGAGCGACGGCTGAGCCCGCGCACGGTCGAAGCCTATGACCGCGATCTGTCGGGCCTGTTCGAATTCCTGACCGGGCATCTGGGCGGACGGCTGACGCTGAAAGCGCTCTCCCACCTCTCCAGCGCGGACTGGCGCGCCTGGCTGGCGGATCGCCGCCGGGACGGGGTGGGCCCGCGCACCCTGCAACGCGGCCTGTCCGCGGCGCGGACCTTTTTCAGCTATGGGCGCAGACGCTGGGGCCTCGACAACCCTGCGCTCGGCCTCGTGGAATCGCCCAAGGCCCAACGCCGCCAACCGCGACCAGTCAGCGAGAGCGCGGCGAAATCCCTGCTCAAGGAAGCCGAAACCGGCGCCAAGGAGCCCTGGATCGGCGCGCGGGACGCCGCGGTGCTGAGCCTGCTCTATGGCTGCGGCCTGCGCATATCCGAAGCGCTGGCCCTGACCGGCCGCGATCATCCTCTGCCCGAGGTGCTGCGCGTGGCGGGCAAGGGCGGAAAGACCCGGATCGTGCCGGTGCTGCCCGCTGTGCGACAGGCGGTAAGCGCCTATGTCGACGCCTGCCCCTACCAGATCGAACGCGATGAACCGCTGTTCCGCGCCAGCCGCGGCGGCCCCTTGCAGGCCCGCGCCATGCAAAGCGCGATGCAGACCCTCAGAAGCCGACTCGGCCTCCCCTCAACGGCGACCCCCCATGCCCTGCGGCATGCGTTCGCCACCCATCTTCTGGCCCATGGCGGGGATTTGCGGGCGATCCAGGACCTGCTGGGCCATGCCTCGCTCAGCACCACCCAGATCTATGCCGATATCGAGCAGAGCCGATTGATGGCGATCCACGCCGCCACCCATCCGCGGGCGCGAAAGGCCTAGCCCCGGTCGCGCGCGTAGAGCCGAACGGTTTCTCCGCTCTCGTCCGTCTCTTCGGTGATGAAGGTAAAGCCGGTCTTTTCCAGCACCCGGATCGAAGCCGTCAGGTGCGGCAGGGTGCGTGCGCAGACCTTGCGCACCGCGTCATGGCTGAACGCCCAGCCGACCAGGCCTTCCACCGCTTCGGTGGCGAGGCCCTGTTCGCGGAAGCTGGGCTGCATGGCGTAACCGATTTCCACCACGCCCTCGGCATCAGGCGGGCCGTGAAACCCGCCCACGCCCACAGCGCGATCCAGCCCGTCCGGCGTCCATCCCATGAGGAAGACCCAGCCGCGCCAGCCCGCTTCCTCAGGGGCCCGGTTCAGGATCTCGAGTTTCTCAGCGAGCTTGGGCTCATCATCGGTCACCGGCGGCCAGGCGGCTTCTCGCTCGGCGCCCAGCGCCTTGAAGAAGGCGGGCCGGTCCTCGATCTGGAGCCGGGCGAGCTCAGCGGTGATGGCGACCAGTCGCAAGCGCGCGCCTCGGATTTCGAGGGGCATGCGATCCTCTGTCTGCGCTGATGTGGTCATCGGCAAGCCTCCCGAGACGGTCCGGACGCGTTATGACGCACCGCCACACAAATGTCCTCAGACATTTTCGTGACATAGTCCCAAACGCGCCCGGAGGAAGTCTGGGACAGCCTACATCTGCATGGTCCAGCCTTCGACCCCCATGGCCGCCTGGCGGACGGCCTCGGACAGGGTCGGGTGGGCGTGGCAGGTGCGGGCGATGTCTTCGGACGCCGCGCGGAACTCCATCGCCACCGCCAGCTCGGCGATCAACTCGCCGGCGTTCGGGCCGACGATATGGGCGCCCAGGATCTCGTCGGTTTCCGCATCCGCAAGGATTTTCACGAAACCGTCGGTGGTGTGGTTGGTGCGCCCGCGCGAGTTCGCCATGAACGGGAAGGCGCCGGACTTGTACTTGCGGCCTGCTTCCTTGAGCTGTTCCTCGGTCTGACCGACCGAGGCGATCTCGGGATAGGTGTACACCACGTTGGGGATCACGTCGTAATTGACGTGGCCGGCCTTGCCGGCAATCAGCTCGGCGACCGCCGTGCCTTCATCCTCGGCCTTGTGGGCCAGCATCGGGCCGGAGGTCACATCCCCCACCACCCACACGCCGTCAGCGGACGTCTTGAAGTGATCATTGGCGATCATGCCGCGCTTGTCGGTCTCGATCCCGACAGTCTCGAGGCCCAGGCCTTCCGTGTACGGACGGCGCCCGATGCAGACCAGCACGATATCGGCGTCCAGCACCTCTTCATCGCCGCCCTTGGCGGCTTCGGTGGAGACTTTCAGCTTGGTCTTGAGCTTTTCAACGCCCGTGACCTTGCGCGACAGCTTGAAGGTCATGCCCTGCTTCTCGAACAGACGCTTGGCCTGTTTAGACACCTCGCCATCCATGCCCGGCAGGGCGCGGTCAAGGTATTCGACAACGGTCACTTCGGCGCCCAGGCGACGCCAGACCGAACCCAGCTCCAGCCCGATCACGCCCGCGCCGATCACGATCAGCTTCTTGGGGACTTCCTTGAGCTCCAGAGCGCCGGTGGAAGACACGATACGCTCCTCGTCAATCTCCACGCCCGGGAGCGGGGTGACTTCGGAGCCCGTCGCGATGACGATGTTCTTGGCCGAAAGCTCGGTTTCCTTGCCGTCCTCATCAGTGACGATCACCTTGCCCTTGCCAGCAATACGCCCCTTGCCGCGCACATGATCGACCTTGTTCTTCTTGAACAGGAATTCGATGCCCTTGGTCAGGCCGTCCACAGCGTCGTTCTTCTGGCCCATCATCTTGTCGAGCTTGAGCGAGAGCTTGCCGACCTCGATGCCCATGTCGGCGAAATTCTTGTTTGCCTCTTCATAGAGCTCGGAGGCGTGCAGCATGGCCTTGGACGGGATGCAGCCCACATTCAGGCAGGTGCCGCCCAGCGTCTTGCGCGTTTCGATACACGCCGTCTTCAGACCCAGCTGGCCTGCGCGAATGGCGCAGTTATAGCCGCCGGGGCCGCCGCCGATAATCACCACATCATATTGATCTGCCATGGGTACACCGTCATCGGTAAACGCGCGCCGCTGCGGCGCGCCAAGGAGGGGTTAGCCGCACCCTATACCTGCCCGACCCCGCGTCAATGCGGCGAAGGACGCAGAGCGGCCATGCATTTACAGGTCGGCGTACCGGAGAAGGCTTTCAACCCCGTTACCGCAGGAGTCCCGCCTTCACACCCCAGGCCGCAACCCGCCAGAAGGCGACAAGGCTCAAAAAGATCACGACAGAGAAAATCACCCCGCCCATCCCGTTCATCAGCTCATAGGCCGATGTCAGGCCGTAAAGGTAGGCGGCGCTAATGATGTATGTGGCGATGGAAACCAGAAAGAGCGGCGCGGCGTATTTCGTCCGGATCAGCAAGGCGACGCTGCCCAGCACGGCGCTCCAGACCGCAATGGCCCAGACCGCCTCGTACCAGAGCGGGAACCCCAGATAGAAGGCCAGCTGCTCTTCGGTGAAAGCGGCCAGATACGCCTCATTGCCCATCTGGGTGAGCGTATAGTCCATCGCGCCGAAGCCGTTCCAGATCAGCGCCAGAACGGCCACGATCCAGAACCAGATGGGTGTTTTCGGGCGTTCCGCCCCGGTTTCGATTGCATCGGTCATCAGAGTGCCTCCCCCAAGGTATATCCCTATTCTAGCCCTCAAGCCGCCCTCTCGCCCAGCCCCAAACGACAAGCCCCGGCCGTTTCCGGCCGGGGCTGATCGCTTGAACCTGAGACGGGTCGACTAGATGTCGAGCAGAAGGCGCTGCGGGTTCTCAAGGCTTTCCTTGACGCGCACGAGGAAGGTCACGGCCTCCTTGCCGTCCACGATGCGGTGATCATAGGAAAGCGCCAGATACATCATCGGGCGGATCTTCACTTCGCCATTGATGGCGACCGGACGCTCCTGGATCTTGTGCATGCCAAGAATGCCGGACTGGGGCGCGTTGAGGATCGGGCTCGACAGGAGCGAGCCATAGACGCCGCCATTGGAGATGGTGAAGCTTGCGCCCTGCATGTCCTCGATGCCGAGCTTGCCGTCACGCGCGCGCTTGCCGAGATCCATGATGGACTTCTCGATGCCCGCCAGCGACAGGTCGTCGGCATCGCGCACCACCGGCACGACGAGGCCGCGATCGGTGCCGACCGCCACGCCCATATCGTAATAGTTCTTGTAGATGATGTCCGTGCCGTCGATCTCGGCATTGACCGCCGGGACGTCCTTGAGCGCCGCAACGCAGGCTTTCACGAAGAAGCTCATGAAGCCCAGCTTCACGCCATGCTTGGCGACGAAGTCGTCCTGGATTTCCTTGCGCAGGGACATGATCGCGCTCATGTCCGCTTCGTTATAGGTGGTCAGCATCGCCGCAGTGTTCTGCGCGTCCTTGAGACGGCGGGCGATGGTCTGACGCAGGCGGGTCATCTTCACGCGCTCTTCGCGCGGGCCTGTTTCACGCGGCTTGGACGAAGCGGACGATGCCGAAGACGAGGACGACGGCGCGGTTCCGCCCGACTGGACAGCCTTGAGCGCATCGCCCTTGGTCACGCGGCCATCCTTGCCGGTGCCCTCGACCTTGCTCAGATCGAGATTGTTCTCGGCCGCCACGCGGTTGGCGGAGGGCATGGCCTTGGTGTCGCCCGAAGACGAGGACGAGGACGCCGCCGCTTTCGGCGCGTCATCAGACTTGGACGCCGACCCGCCAGACGCCGAGGCGCCTTCACGGATTTTCGCAATCACCTGATCGGGGGTGACGGTGTCGCCTTCGGCCACGAGCTGTTCTTCCAGAACGCCCGCCGCCGGCGCCGGCACTTCCACCGCCACCTTGTCGGTCTCGATCTCGAGAATCGCCTGGTCCTGCTCGACAGCCTCGCCCGGCTGGACCAGCCATTGGCCAACCTGCCCCTCGGCGACGCTCTCGCCCATGACCGGGACCTTGGCGTCGATCAGCTTGCCGCCGCCGGACGTGCCGTTGGCATCGGATTTCGGATCGGATTTTTTCGCAGGCTTGTCGTCAGAGGCCTTGGAGGCGGACGCGCCCCCGCCTTCGCCCATTTCCGCCAGCGTCGCGCCGATCTCCACGGTGTCGCCTTCCTGGGCGACGATCTTGGAGATGACGCCATCTTCCTCGGCGCGCACTTCCACCGACACCTTGTCGGTTTCCAGCTCCACCAGGATGTCGTCTTTCTTCACGGCGTCGCCTTCGGAAACCTGCCATTCGCCGACAGTGGCTTCGGAAACGGATTCGCCGAGGGTGGGGACGGTAATCTCGGTCATTGGGTGCTCTTTCCTAGAACGGTCTTCGTGCGGGCGAAGGCTTACGAGAGGGCTTCGTCAATGAGGGCGGCCTGCTGGGCCTGGTGCTTGGACAGGAGGCCCGTCGCCGTGGACGCCGAAGCGGCGCGGCCGGCATAGCGGGCGCGCGAGCTCTTGGTATTGGACTTCTCGAGGCAGAATTCCAGGTACGGCTCCACAAAGCTCCAGGCACCCATATTCTTGGGCTCTTCCTGACACCAGACCACATCGGCGTTCTTGAAGCGTTTGAGCTCGTCGATCACCGATTTGGCCGGGAAGGGATAGAACTGCTCCACGCGCAGCAGGTAGACGTCGTCGATCTTACGCTCTTCACGCGCTTCGAGCAGATCGTAATAGACCTTACCCGAGCACAGCACGACGCGGCGGATCTTGTCGTCAGACGTCAGCGGAATCTCGGCGCGGCCGGTGGCCACGTCAGAGCGGCCCTCGCGCACCTTCATGTCCGCATCATCCCACAGCACGCGGTGGAAGCTGGAGCCTTCGGAGAACTCCGCCAGCGGGCTGATGCAGCGCTTGTGGCGCAAAAGGGATTTCGGGGTCATCAGGATCAGCGGCTTGCGGAAGCCCCGGTGAATCTGACGACGCAGGATGTGGAAATAGTTCGCCGGCGTCGAGCAGTTGGCGACCTGCATGTTGTCTTCGGCGCATTGCTGCAGATAGCGCTCGAGGCGGGCGGAGGAGTGCTCCGGACCCTGGCCTTCATAGCCGTGCGGCAGCAGCATCACGAGGCCGGACATGCGCAGCCATTTGCGTTCGGACGAGGAGATGAACTGGTCGATGATGACCTGGGCGCCGTTGGTGAAGTCGCCAAACTGGGCTTCCCACATCACCAGC
>NZ_DJIQ01000008.1:10660-12506 GCF_002433705.1 Oceanicaulis sp. UBA6590 | reverse complement strand
CCAGAGTGACCCAGGACAGGGCGCAGACGCTGACAAGCGCAACAGCGCCGATGCGGCGGAAATTCTGAGCAAACGTCATGGAGGTCTCCTTTCCCGAGACGATCAGGCCTGAGGTTGTGTTTGAGCGGGGACAGGCTGAGCAGCGTGCGGATCGACCGCAGCGGCGCCAAGCGGCGCCAGACCAAAGGCCAGTGCATACATCGCGAGCCAGCACATCGCTTTCATTCCTTCCGCAGACATGTCGCCCTCCCGTGTTGTGTAAAGCGTGCTTCACATATGATGTAAAGCTCACTTCACGTCAAGCACCCTTGACCGGGAAAGCGCGAAAAAACGGCCGCCCCGGGTTCCGGAGCGGCCGCACATTTCAACTAAAATGCTGTAAGACTTATTTGTTCGGCTGCGGCGTGGTGCGCAGATAAGGCTTGATCTTGTTATAGCCTTTCGGGAACAGCTTGTCGGCTTCATCGTCGGAGATGGACGGCACGACGATCACGTCCTGACCATCCTCCCAGTTCACCGGGGTCGCAACCTTATAGCCGTCGGTGAGCTGCAGAGAATCAATCAGGCGCAGGATCTCGTTGAAGTTCCGGCCCGCGCTCGGCGGATAGGTGAAGGTGGCGCGGATCTTCTTGTTCGGATCGATGATGTAGACGGCGCGCACGGTCACCTTCGGATCGGCGTTCGGGTGGATCATCGTGTAGAGCTCGGACACCGAACGATCGGTGTCGGCGATGATCGGGAAGTTCATCGTGCAGCCCTGGGTCTCCTCGATATCCTTCACCCAGCCATGGTGATCGGCGATCGGATCGACAGAGAGCGCGATGGCCTTGGCGCCGCGCTTGGCGAATTCGTCTTTCAGCTTGGCGGTGTAACCGAGCTCGGTGGTGCATACCGGGGTGTAGTCGGCGGGGTGTGAGAAGAAGACCACCCAGTCATCGCCGATCCAGTCGTGGAACTTGATCTTGCCTTCGGTGGTTTCCGCTTCGAAGTTCGGGGCGATATCGCCAAGCAGCAGACCCATAATTCATCTCCATCAGAGCATTTGCGAGGGGCGTCAAACACGGCTTTACTTGGCGTGAGGGGGCGTGCAACGCAACCCGTGTGTGCTAGTAAATGCCGTCGCCCGAGGATTCTGCCCCATGCCGCTTCTGATCGCCATGCGCCACGCCAAAGCCGTTGACCGGATGCAGGCCGAAGACGATTTCGATCGCGGCCTGACCGAACGCGGCGTGTCGGATGCGGATCGCGCCGCACAGGCGATTGAAAAGGCGGGGCTGACCGTTAGCCATGCCCTGGTCAGCCCGGCCCGGCGCACGCGTGAAACCTGGAAACGGATCAGCGCCAGCGTCGGCGAACCGCGCGTCAATGATCCGATGGCGCTCTATCACGCCTCTCCCGACATGCTGGAGCGCGCCATCGCCGAGCAGCTGGAAGACGGGGCCGAGGCGATCATGCTGGTCGGACATAATCCGGGCATTGGAGCCCTTGTCCACATGCTGGCGGTCCAGGCCGAGGCGGCGTCCGACCTGCCCTATGGCTGGCCGACCAGCGCACTCGCCGGCTTTGACGTCCGGATCGAGAACAAACGGCCGGTGGCCACTAAGCGGATTTTGTATTTCAACCCAAAAGCAGATTGATTCTCCTGTTAAGGGAATATTAACTACGCCGCATCTCGGACGCATACGGGGACGGCGCGATGACACTGGCGTTTGGACACGTCTGGAAACGGCATGCGCCAGGCGCGCGAAGCGCCCGGGCCTTCGATGTCGAGGATGCGGCCTTCGGCCTGCGCAGCCGCGCTCCTCACGCCAGCGCCGGAACCCGGCTTCACCCGCCTGCAGCGCTG
>NZ_DJIQ01000008.1:0-10270 GCF_002433705.1 Oceanicaulis sp. UBA6590 | reverse complement strand
TATCTGATCGCCGCCCTCAGTGTGGCGGGGGCCAGCGCCCTGCGCATCGCCGCCGCGATCATGCCGCCGCGCTATGCAGACCGCACCACAGTGTCGGATCAGGACCTGCCCGTCATCAGCGTCATTGTCGCCCTTCATGACGAGGCCAGGGTCCTGCCGGGACTGATCGCCGCCCTGTCCCGGTTGAACTATCCGCGCAGCAAGCTCGACATCATCCTGGCGCTTGAAGCCCATGACCAGCCCACGCGCGCCGCCGCCCGGGCGCTGGCGGGCCGCAAGGCCCTGCGCGTGGTCGTGCTGCCCCCGCTTGGCCCGATGACCAAGCCGCGTGCGCTGAATGTGGCGCTGCAGACGGCCCGCGGCGAACTGGTCGCTGTCTATGACGCTGAAGACGCGCCTCATCCCGACCAGTTGCGTCAGGCCGCCGAATGCTTCGCCGCCGATGACAGGCTGGGCATCATTCAGGCGCCGCTGGGATGGTATAATCGCACCGAAAACTGGCTGACGGCCCAGTTCGCGCTTGAATACGCCACTCAGTTCAATGCCCTTCTGCCCTTGCTGGCGCGGCTGGGCTGGCCCCTGCCATTGGGCGGCACCAGCAATATCTTTCGCCAGAGCGCGCTTGTGGCGTGCGGCGGCTGGGATCCGTTCAATGTGACTGAAGACGCCGATCTCGGCTTCAGAATGGCGCGATCAGGCTGGCGCGCCGGTCTTGTCGCGCCGGGCACGCTTGAGGAAGCGCCGATCACACTCAGGGCCTGGACGCATCAGCGCAGCCGATGGCTCAAGGGGCATTTCATCACCTGGCTGGTGCATATGCGCGATCCCAGAGGGCTGGTGGACGCGCTGGGCTGGGGCGGGGTGACGAGCCTGACCTTCACCGTGCTCGCCAACATGATGAGCGCCCTCATCCATGCCCCGTCCCTGTTGATGATGGGGGCGGGAGCGCTCGTGCTGGCCCTCGCGCCCGGCTGGAGCGCACTCTGGACCGTGGGAGCGGCCCTCATGACGTGCGCCTATGCCTCGGCCATGATCTGCGCAGGCGTCGCGGCCCTTCGCGCGGGCTTTTTGCCCCGGCTCTCACACATGCTGTCCATGCCCGCCTACTGGCTGTTGCAGGCGCCCGCCGCGCTCAAGGCCTTGCGCGAACTGCCGCGCCAACCTTATCTGTGGGACAAGACCCAGCACGGCGTTTCCCGCGCCCGCAGAGAAACGCCCGATGACGCTTCCCCTTACGCTCCTGCTCATGGCCGTCGCAGCCGCCCTGTTCGCGCTCGCCGCCTGGCGCAGCGGCAAGCCCTCAAATCCGCTCAAGCCGCGGCTTATTCCGTGGACGCCCCTCGCCCTGATTAGCGGGGTGTTCTTTCTGATGCTGCTGACCCATGTGTTCAGCCTGTTCGGGCTCGAGACCGGTCAGCGCCTCATGCGTTAGGCGCGCCTGCAACCAGATAGATGGCCGCCCCCATCATCACTGCGAACACCATCAGCACGCCCAGCAGGGCCATCTGACGCAGCCAGACCGGAAGCCGCGCCCAGGCCCAGAGCACGCGCTGGCCGAAAAGGAAGATCAGCACGCCCATCGCGCCATAACGCATCAGGCGCCCGATCAGCGCCGCAACGACAAAGAGCAGAGCCGGGATTTGCGCCGCCCCCGCCGCGAACGAGCTCAGCTGTACCGGCACCGGCGACAGCATGGACAGGCCCACGGCGAACGCGCCATAGGCGTCGATCCGATCTCGCGCGCCTTCCAGCGATACGGCCAGATCGGGGCGCGCACTGATGAACTCCGCCGCCAGATCGAGCGCCAGCCGCCCCGCCCAATAGCTCAGCACACAGCCCAGCACCGACCCCAGCGTGACCACCAGCGTCGCCTCGACCACCTGACGGCGGCCGCGCAACATGTAGGCCAGCAAGGGAAACTCGATCGGCCAGGGCAGAAGCGTGCTTTCCAGCACCGAGCCCGCAAACAGCGCCGGCAGCGCCCAGGCGCCCCTTGCCGCCCGGTCGAGCCTTGCCCGCCAGATCCTTATCCGGCGACGCCAGCTCATGGGGCGTTTGGAAGGCGCTTGGGTCTCGCTCATGAGACGGACTTACACCGCAAGCGTTAACCAAGCACCCGGTCGTGTCGCCGCAGGGCGAAGCTCGGAACGACAATGTCAGGGAAAGCATGGAGCGGGTGAAGGGAATCGAACCCTCGTCTGGAGCTTGGGAAGCTCTCGCTCTACCATTGAGCTACACCCGCAAGGCGCTGAAATGTTCTTACCAGATTGCCGGTCAGCGACAAGCGCTCTGGCGCAGAGGCGCTCAGCTCTTGAAATGCTTGGCGAGCTTGAGGCCCTGGGCCTGATAGTTCGATCCGGCCACGCCATAGGGGGTTTTTACCTCTGACGACATGGGTTCATAGACGAGGCGGGCGACCGCCTGACCATGATCGAGGATGAAGGGCACATCCCGGCCCCGCACTTCCAGAACGGCGCGAGACCCGGCTCCGCCCGCCGCATCGACGCCGAAGCCCGGATCAAAGAAGCCGGCGTAATGGGCGCGAAACTCACCGATCTCGGGCGCTATGGGCGCCATTTCGGCGGCCTGATCCACCGGCACGCTGACGGCCTCGCGCGAACACAGGATGTAGAACTCGCCGGGATCGAGCACGATGCGGCCATTGGGGGCGTAGATCGGCTCCCAGAAGCGCTCGGGATCGTGCGCGCCGACCTTTACAAGATCCACCAGCGGGCTGTGGCGCTTGGCGCGATAGCCGACGGGCTCGCCCTCCCCGGCCTTGAGATCGACCGACAGCGTCACCGCGTCGAGCGCCGTCATCTCACCGGCGCGCAGGCGAACCTGCACCAGCCGGTCGCCCGGCCGGGCCAGCACCGAGAAGGTGCGCGGGGAAATCTCAACGTAAAGCGGGCCGTCATAGCCCGCGCACACCTGGTCAAAGGCGCTGGAGCGATCCCCGATCACGCGGGTGAAGACATCCAGCCGCCCGGTCGAGCTTTTGGGATTGGCGAAGGCGGCGACGGCCTCGGGCAGGCTCAGGCCTTCCTGAAGCTCGGCGAGATAGACGCATCCGGTTTCCAGCACGGCCCCGCCCTCAAGGTCGAGCTCGTGCATGACGACGTCATCATCAAGGCAATCGGTGACCGTGCGCTCGGGGCCCGGCAGGAAGCTCGCGCGCAATCGCCAGGCCCGGCGCGCCAGACGCAGATCCAGGCTCGCGGGCTGGATCTGCCCCGGTTCCAGATCAACGCCGGAACGGATCCAGCCCTGAGCGAGAGCGTCAAGAAGGGCGCGGTCAGGCAGAATGCCGGGGGCGAGGGTCATCAGATCAAAATCCGGCTGGCGACAGAATCATTTCAGCGCACAGAGTGTCCGCGCTAGAACCCGGCCTTGTCCAGCAAGCGCCACTGTCGCACAAGCGCGTGGCTGCGTCCGGGCACTATTTTGCTTGAGCCCGGACGTCTATCTGGGTCTGATGCTTGCGAGCTCACCAAGGAAGGCCGCCCATGTATGAAGAAGTCACCCGGGACATTCTGATCCGCGTGCGCCCGGCCTTTCTCGAGGAGGAGTCAGAGCCCGAAGAAGGCCGGTATGTCTGGGCCTATACGATCGAGATTGAGAACAAGGGCGCAGAGACCGTGCAGCTGATGAGTCGGGAATGGCGCATCACGGACGCCTTCAACCAGACCGAAATCGTGCGCGGGCCCGGCGTTGTGGGCGAGCAACCCCATATCGAGCCGGGCGAGATGTTCGCCTATACGTCTGGCGCGCCCCTGCGCACGCCCTCCGGCTTCATGCGCGGCTGCTACGCCATGCGCACCGAAAGCGGAGACAAGTTCGAGGCCGTCATTCCCGGCTTCGCGCTCGATTCTCCCTACAACACCGTCACCCTGCACTAAGCGGCTGCGAGGCACCCCGTGAGCGCATCTGGCCGCACCGTTCTGTTCGTGCTGGGCGTCATGCTCGCCAGCCTGTCCGCCGCCATGTTCGCACCGGCGATCGCGGACCTGCATGACGACGCCCAGGCCGCGCACGCCTTTTTCGGCGCCGGCGGGCTGGGGCTGGCGCTGGGCGGGATCATGACGCTGATGGGCCGCGGCACCGCCAAGGACATCACCCCGCGCGGCGCCATTCTGCTCACCGGCGGCGCCTGGATTGTCCTGTCGGTGGCCGCCGCCATCCCGCTGAAGCTGTCAGGCCTCGACATCAGCTGGACGGACGCTTTGTTCGAGGCGACGTCCGGCATCACCACCACGGGCGCCACGGTCCTGACCGGACTGCAGGACCTGCCGGCCGGCATCCTCTTGTGGCGCTCGATCCTGCAATGGATTGGCGGGGTGGGGATCATCGTCACCGCCATGGCGATCTGGCCGCTTCTGGGGATTGGCGGCATGCAGCTCTTCCGGCTTGAAAGTTCTGACAAGTCCGAGAAGGCCCTGCCGCGCGCCGGACAGATCGCAGCGGCGGTCGGCGTGATCTATCTGGTCCTGACCTTCCTGTGCTTCCTGGCCTATCTGGGCGCGGAGATGACGCCCTTCGAGGCCATCAATCACGCCATGACGACGGTGGCCACAGGCGGTTTCTCCACCCATGACAGCTCGATCGGCGCCTTTTCGGAGGGCGGCGCGGACATCGTGGCGCTGGTGTTCATGGTGCTGGCCGGCCTGCCCTTCGTACTGTTTCTGAGGGCGGCGCAAGGACGGCCTGACCTTCTGATCTTTGACCCGCAGGCGCGGGCCTTCCTGATGGTCGCCTTCACCGCCACCGTTCTCTTGACGGCATGGCTGGTCATCCATGATCCGCACGACCACACCCATCTGCCCGCCTGGCGACTGGCGGCGGTCAATTCGGTCTCGGTCCTGACGGGGACAGGCTATGCCGTCACGGATTTCTGGCTCTGGGGCGGGGGCGCAGCCGGCATCTTCTTCGTGCTGATGTTCATTGGCGGCTGTGCGGGCTCGACCAGCTGTTCGGTGAAGATCTTCCGCTATCAGATCGCGGCCTCGGCGATGAACGCCTATATCGCCCAGTACGCCCGCCCGAACGCCGTCAAACCCATCCGCTATCGCAATCAGACGGTGCCGGACGAGACCGTGCGCTCGGTGCTCGGCTTCTTCTTTCTGTTTTTCCTGACCTTCGGGGTCAGCGCGTCGATCCTCAGCCTGATGGGGCTGGACCCGGTGACCGCGGTGACAGGCGCCGCCACCACCCTCGCCAATGTGGGGCCGGGGCTGGGCGACATCATTGGCCCGGCCGGCTCCTTCCAGACCCTGCCGGCGCCCGCCAAATGGGTGATGACCGCCAACATGATCATTGGCCGTCTGGAGATCATGGTGATTTTCGTTCTGCTGGCGCCGCGCTTCTGGCGCGGTTAGGACGCGCCCAGAGCCTTGGATCGCTCGATCACCTCATCCACCGGTCCGCGATGAACGATCACGCCCTCATGCATCAGGATGGCCTGATTGCAGACCGCCTGCATGAGTTTGACGTTATGGGTGGCCAGAACCATGATCCGCGAGCGCTTGACCATGTCGTCCAGCCGCTCCTTGGCGCGGGTCTGGAACCCGGCGTCCCCCGCCCCGAGCCATTCGTCAAACAACAGGATATCGGCGTCAAAGGCCGTGGCGCAGGCGAACTTCAACCGCATGGCCATGCCCTGGGAATAGGTGCGGATCGGCAGGTCGAGATAATCGCCAAGGCCCGTGAAACGGATGATGTCCTCGGCCATGCCCTCGATTTCGCGCGGGGTCTTGCCCGCCACGATCCCGGCCAGCCGGATATTCTCATAGCCGGACGCATCCATATTCATGCCGAGCCCGATATTGAACATGGTGGCGATATGGCCATCCACAGCCACCAGCCCACGCTTGGGCGGATAGATGCCGGCGATCGTGCGCAGCAAGGTCGTCTTGCCCGCCCCGTTCCGGCCAACCACGCCCAGCCGGTCCCCCGGCTTGAGCAGGAGCGACATGTTGCGGATTGCGCGCACGTTCAGCGTAGAGCCCTGACGCTCGATCAGACCGCCCGAGACCCGGTCCTCGCTGGCCTGTGCGCCTTCCACGCCCTTCGGCTTGACGCGGCGGGACGTGAAAGTCACGTCGACATTGCGAAGAAGAACACGAGCCATGGCGCTATAACCAGAAGATCAAGTCGCGACGGAAGCGGGCAAACACCGCAAAAGTAATGAGCGAGCCAATAAGGCTTATTGCCAGAACCACCCACCAGTGGAACATAACCACCTGACCGTTTAACAGCGGCTCACGCACAATCGCGATGAAATGCGTCAGCGGATTGATATTGGCGAACCGGCCCCGCGCGCCCAGCTCATCCGCCACCCAGAGCACGGGGGTCATTAGAAAAGCAAAACGCATAACGGTTGTGACGATGTGCTGGAGGTCCCGAAACCGGGCCGTAGCGAAACCCAGCAACAAGGTGACCCAGACCGAGGTGTATATGATGGTGATCACCCCAGGGATGGCCCAGAGCGCGCCCCAGGTCAGTGGATGCCGTATGTAGATAAGTGCTAAGGCGACCGAAATTCCGGTCAGCGCGAGATTGAAGACATTCCGGAATGTCAGCTTGTAGGCGAACAAACTCATTGGAAGCCGTTGAGATCTCAACCAGCCTTCAGCTGCGATGAACACCGTACAGGCGCCTGTGATGGCGGTTGCGATGAACTGATAGACCCAGAGACCGATCAGAAGGTAGGCGGCGAACCAGGAGGCTTCAGTTGAACTCAGAGCGCCAAAGAACCAGATCAGCCCGCCCCCAAAGATCAGGAAGGACACCACGATCCATGCCGCACCCAAAAGGGAGCCACGATAGAGTTGTTTCACCTCCTGGAGCCCCAGATTGACCCATAGCGTATGGCGCTCGAGGCCCTCCCGGAGATCGAAAAGGGCGTCGGCGAGAGCATTGGAGTTGGATCGGTAAAAGTAAGGCGCGGACACTCGTCGACCCTAAGAATTAATAGTGACGCAGACAATCCAGTGCCAACGCGTCGTGATCGTCCAAGCTTGGCAATTCACATAGCGCCACGCCCGGAGGGTTTTGTCAGCACAACGCAAATGAACCGCTTTGCTTGAAAAACAGTCAGTTCGAGATCGCATTAATGGACCTGAAGCGCCCGTGTGTCCACCGCCGCCATGCAACGTTGCGGAGCCTAAAAGTCTCTTCTGATCACGTATCGAGAATATCCCGGATGAAGGCCGCCTTGGCTTCGCGATACCGGGCCATTTCACGCCCCCTGTAGGCGCGCTTGAGAGCGTTATAGCGCGCGAGAAGCGCCCGGTCGCTGGTCAGGGCGTCCCGAAAGTCCAGAAGCCGGTCCTGTTCATCCCCCATCACCACCAGCTGCACGCCGACCTCCAGCGCATAACCCGGCGCTGTGAAGGCCGCATAGCCCTTGCGGCGAGCCGCTTGAGTGTCGGCGGCGTGGGTCCGGTCCAGATAATCGCGGGCGGCGCCGAAGGCGTCTTCGGGAACGCGCACCGCGATATCGAGATCACCGCGGGTCTCGCACCCCTCTATTGCGGTCGAGCCCACATGATCGATCCGGGCTGTGCGAGGCAATTGGCGCCCGTGCTGACGCCGCCAGGTTTCGAACGCCGCCTCGGCGCGACGTCGCGCATCGGCCGGATCCGGACTGAGCTGAAAAACCGCTGCGTCCTCACCCATCAATCGTTCGCTTTGGCGGAGGCGTCGATTTCTTCCGCCGTAAAGCGCCATTCGCTCTTGCAATACTCACAGGTCATCTCGATGGAACCGTCTTCCTTGGCCATGTGTTCCCGATCATCAGCAGGAAAACGCGCCAGAAGTTGGGCCAGACGAGCGCGACCGCAGGTGCAATAGCGTTTGACCTCGCGCTCGGCCTGCACCCGAACCCCATCCTCATGGAACAGGCGATAGAGCACGCGGCCCGCCGTCAGATCCGGATCGATCAGCTCGGCGTCCTCGACGGTATTGAACAGCGCCAGGACATGCTCGAAATCCTCCGCATCAGACGGACGGCTGTCATCGCCCGCAAGCTTCTGGATCAGGGCGCCGCCGGCGCGCCAGACAGTTTCACCGCCATCGAGCACCTGCTGACCGATCGCCAGACGCAATCGGGTCGGCACCTGTTCGGACTGGGCGAAATAATGCTCCGCGCTGGCCGCCAGCGTGTCGCCCTCGATCGCGGTGACGCCCTGATAGCGCTCCATGCCTTCGCCCGGATCGATCGTCATCACGAAGTGCCCCTTGCCCAGAAGGTCGATGGGGCCCAGAGGCCCGTCGGCCTGGGCTTCGAGCGCCTGCACGCGGTCAGGGTCGAACTTGGCGTATGCCCTGACGCCCTCGCCCGGCACGAAATCGGCCACCACGAAGCTGACGGCGCCATTGCCTTCAATGTTCTGGCCCTGAGAGCCCGGCCCGCTCGCCTGGACGATCAGCCGGCCATCGAATTTCAGGGAATCCCCGATCAGGATCGCCACAAGAGCGCACTCGCCGACCAGACGCGCGACAGAGCGCGGGTAATCGTGCGCGGACAACATCTTGTCCATGGTCTCGCCAAGCCGGACATACCGACCGCGCACGCTTAACCCTTCGAGCTGGAACGTAAGAACGATATTATCGCCGGCGCCCAGTTCATCGGGACCAGGAGTAGAAATGCTATCCGTCATACGCTCCGTCTCGTTCCGCTTGTCTGTTACTCAGGCTGCAGCTCGCCAAGCGCCTTGTCGAGAGCGCTGACTGCTTCACGCACATGGTCTTCATTGATGATCAGAGGCGGAGCCATGCGAGCCACATTGTCTCCCGCCGCGCCCATGAGCAGATGGTGATCGCGCGCCTTGCCGACAAGCGTGCGGTTGCCGTAGCCGTCCTTGAGCTTCAGCCCGATCAGCAAGCCGCGTCCGCGCAGCTCCTCGACCTTGTCGGAATGCTCGTCCGCCAGACCGGACAGCGCCTGGCGCAGCTTGTTGGAGATATCGACCACCTCGTCCATGAAGCCCGGACGGGTCAGCTCGTCATACACCACATTACCGACCGCCATGGCGAGCGGGTTGCCGCCAAAGGTCGAACCGTGCGTGCCCACGACCATGTGCGCGCCCGCTGCGTCCGTGGTCAGGCAGGCGCCCATGGGGAAGCCGCCGCCAACGCCCTTGGCCACCGCCATGATGTCCGGCTGTGCGGATCCCGCCCATTCGTGCGCCCAGACCTTGCCGGTCCGGCCCGCGCCGCACTGCACTTCATCATAGATCAGCAGAAGCCCGTGTTCATCGCACAGCTCGCGCAGGCCGCGCAGGCACACATCGGGGATGGCGCGCACACCGCCCTCGCCCTGCACCGGCTCCACCAGAATGGCGGCGGTTTCCTCGGTGATGGCGGCTTTCAGTGCGTCATGATCGCCGAACTCGACCTGATCAAAGCCTTCCATCGCCGGGCCGAAGCCTTCGAGGTATTTCGGATTGCCGCCCGCATTGATGCCGCCATAGGAGCGGCCATGGAAGGCGCCGGTGAAGGTGATGATGCGGTACTTGTCCGGGCGCCCGTTGGCGAAATGATAGTGCCGCGCCGATTTCAGCGCGCATTCCACCGCCTCCGTGCCGGAATTGGTGAAGAACACCCGATCGGCGAAGCTGTCGCGGCAGTATTTCTCCGCCAGCTCGATCTGCCCCGGCACCCGGAACATGTTGGAGGTGTGCCAGAGCTTGTCGGCCTGCTCTTTCAAGGCGGCCACAGCCTTGGGATGGGCGTGCCCGAGCGCATTCACCGCAATGCCCGAGATGAAGTCGAGATATTTCTCACCGCTCTTCTCGATCAGGTAAACGCCCTCGCCGCGCTCGAAATCAAGATTGGGCGGCGAATAGGTGTCCATCAACGGCTTGGGCATGAAAGGCTCCCTGGGTGGAAAGGGGGTGAAAAATATGAATGCGCTGATCTAGGACCAGACGCGTCAGCTCTTCAAGCGCCAGCCTGAGCGCAGAAGCAGATAGGAGGCGATCAGGAGCGCGGCGTTGATGGCGAGAACCACAAGGCCGCCGATCAGAAGCGGGCTGTCATGGGCGCCGATGAAGCCGTACCGGAACCCGTCGATCATGAAGAAGACCGGGTTCACATGGCTGATCGTGTAGAAGGGCTCGGGCAGGATCTCGACCGAGTAGAAGGTGCCTGACAGGAAGGCCAGCGGCATGATGATGAAGTTGGTGATGACCGCCAGATGGTCGAACTTCTCCGCCCACAGCCCCGCGATCAGGCCGATCATCGACATCATCGCCGCGGCGGACAGGCC
>NZ_DJIQ01000003.1:18602-52318 GCF_002433705.1 Oceanicaulis sp. UBA6590 | reverse complement strand
CTGTTCCGCTATCCCGGCATCCGCTCTGACAGCGACATGTACACGTTCGGTTATGCCTTCCGGCCCTGGACGGACGGAAAGGTGTTCGCAGACGGTCCCTCCATTCGAAATTATGTCAACGACACCGCCGAAGAAGCGGGCATCGCTCCCAATATCCGCTATCAGCACAAGGTGGTGGGCGCGCACTGGAGCACCGAAGACGCCCGCTGGACGGTGGAGGTCGCCGTCGGCGAGAGCGGCGCCATCAAGCGCTATACCGCCAAATTCGTCTTCCTGTGCTCGGGCTATTATCGCTATGACCGCGGTTACATGCCGGACTTTCCGGGCATGGCGGACTTCAAGGGCGATGTGATCCATCCCCAGCTCTGGCCCGAAGGCTATGACTATGCGGGCAAGCGGGTTGTGGTGATCGGATCGGGCGCAACGGCGGTGACGCTTGTCCCGGCCATGTCCGACAAGGCCAGCCATGTCACCATGCTGCAGCGTTCGCCCACTTATATCGCGGCGCGACCATCCGTGGACAAGACCGCAGATTTCCTGCGCAAGGTCCTGCCTGCCAAGACGGCCTATGGCCTGACGCGGATCAAGAATGTCTTGCAGGCGATCCTGATCTTCCAGATGTCGCGGCGCTGGCCGGACTTTGTGAAGAAGGGCGTGCTCAAGGCCATTCAGGAGCAGCTGGGCGAAGACTTTGACGTCGAGAAGCATTTCTCGCCCAGCTATCGGCCCTGGGATCAACGCTTCTGCCTGGCGCCGGAAGGCGATTTCTTCGATGTCCTGAAATCGGGCGAAGCCTCGATCGTCACCGACCAGATCGAGCGCTTCACTGAGAACGGCATCCTTCTGAAATCGGGCGAGACGCTGGAAGCGGATCTGATCATCCCTGCAACGGGGCTTGAGATGCAGGTGGGCGGCGGCATGGATATCACCGTGGACGGGCAGCCCTTCGTGGCGCCCGACCATGTCACCTATCGCGGCATGATGCTGTCGGACGTCCCCAATCTGGCGCTGGCCTTCGGCTACACCAACGCGTCCTGGACGTTGAAAGTGGACCTGACGGCCGAGCGGGTCTGCCGCCTGATCAATCACATGAAGGCGCGCAATCTCGATTATGTGGTGCCGACCCCGCCTGAGGGTCTGGAAACCCTGCCTTTGCTCGATTTCTCTTCGGGTTATGTCCAGCGGGCCCTGCCCACGCTGCCGCGACAGGGAGCGACGCCGCCCTGGCGCACCTATCAGAACTATCTGCAGGACATGTTCGCCATCCGGTATGGCAAGCTCGAGGACGGCCATGTGCGCTTCGGCACCGCTGGCGATCAGGTCTTCCGCGCGGGCGCCCCGCTGACAGAGGCGGCGGAGTAGGGCTTGGCCTCCCGCCCATCTTGCGACAAGCTGAAGTTCTTAAGGATAGGGAGCGCCCGCAAGGGCGCCGAGGGAGGACGTCATGGGTTGGGCGCTGTCCATCAACAAAGCCGATATTTCCGACGCCAGGCTGGTGAGGGCCGAGCCGCAGAAGCTGGCTGACGGGCAAGCCCGATTTGCGATCCGGCGCTTCGCGTTGACCGCCAACAACATCACCTATGCCGCATTCGGGGCCGCCATGCGCTATTGGGATTTTTACCCGGCCGAGGACGGCTCGGGTCGACTTCCGGTCTGGGGCTTCGCCGAAGTGGTCGAGAGCCGGGCCCCGGGTCTGGAGGCGGGCGAGCGGGTCTATGGCTACTGGCCGGCGGCGGATGAGGCGGTGCTCACCGTGGATGGGGTCAAGCCGGGGTCTTTCCTCGAGGTCTCGCCCCATCGCGCCGAGCTGGCGGGCGCCTATAACCGCTATGTGCGCTGCCAGGCCGATCCGGGCTATGCGCCCGAGCGTGAAGCCGCTCAGATGGTGCTGCAGCCGCTCTTCATCACCTCCTTCCTGATCGACCTGCATCTGCGGGACCATGAGTGTCTGGGCGCGAGCCAGATCACCCTCACCAGCGCCTCGTCCAAGACCGCGCTGGCGCTGGCGCATCTGCTGCACGCCAATCCGCCCGAGGGCGTGAAAATCGAGGCGCTGACCTCGGCCCGTAACGCCGGTTTCGTCAAATCCACCGGCTATTACGATGTCATCAGCACTTATGACGAGATAAACGGCTTCAAGCCCGAACCGCGCCGCCTGATCGTGGACTTCGCGGGGGATTCCAAGGTGAACAAGGCGATCCATGAGACGCTGGCCGATGATCTTATCGGCAATATCCGTGTGGGCGGCGCCCATTGGGAGAACTCGGCTCCTCCGGGCGCGATGCCGGGGCCGAAACCGGTCTTCTTTTTTGCACCCGATCATGTGCGTGACCGGATGAAGGCCTGGGGGAGCGAAGAGTTCGGCCGCCGTTACGGCGCAGCGTGGATGAGCTTTGTGGAAGCGGGCCAGACACTCTTCACCGAAGAGGAATTTGGCGGCGGAGAAGGCGCGCTCAAGGCCTATGACAAGCTGATCGTGGGCAATTTTGATGCGGCCAGCGCGATGACGGTGAAGGCGGGGTAAAAAGCCTGAATTCCCCGGGCGAGCATAGCGAAGACCCGGGACCTCCCTCCTCAAAGAGCGCCTTATCCTGCACGAGGCCCCGGCTCTGCGCGTCGCTTGGCCGGGGTTTCAATTTTTGAAGAGGCCTAGCCCCCCTCGATCTCCTCGCGGAGCATTTCCAGTTCCAGCCAACGCTCTTCCTTGGCCGCCTTGTCGTCGGTCAGACGCGCATGCTCTTTCGTGGCGGCATTGAAGCGCTCGGGGTTCTTGGTGAAGAGCGTCGAATCCGCCAGCTCGGTTTCGAGCTTGGCCAGCGTCGCCTCGATCTTTTCAATCTCGCCGGGCAGGGTTTCCAGCGCGTGCTTGTCCTTGAAGCTGAGCTTGCCGGCGGATTTGTTCTTCGGCTTCTCGCCCTTGGATTTGCCCGCGGCCTTCTCGGCCTTCTCGGCCGCCTTTCGGGCTTTCACGCCTTCGCCGCGCTGGGCGACCATGTCCGAATATCCGCCTGCATAGACGCGCCAGACCCCGTCCTCTTCCCAGGCGATGGTGGCGGTGGCGGTGCGATCGATGAAGTCCCGGTCGTGGCTCACCAGAAGCGCCGTGCCGTTATAGTCCGAGATCAGCTCTTCCAGGAGATCCAGCGTTTCAAGATCAAGATCGTTGGTCGGCTCGTCGAGCACCAGAAGGTTGGACGGCAAAGCTAGCGCCCGCGCCAGCATCAATCGCGCTCGTTCCCCGCCCGAAAGGGCATGGACCGGCGTGCGCGCCTGTTCGGGGCTGAACAGGAAGTCCTTCATATAGGCTTGGACGTGCTTGACGGTTCCGGCGACCTCGATGCGCTCCCCGCCACCGGGCGCGATGGCTTCGACAACGGTCCAGTCGGGCTTGAGCGCGGCGCGGCGCTGGTCGAGGCTGGCGATCTCGAGATTGGTGCCAAGCTTCACCGCGCCCGCATCCGGTTCGATCTGGCCGGTCAGCACCTTGATCATCGTGGTCTTGCCCGCGCCATTGGGGCCGACCAGCGCGATCCGGTCGCCGCGGGCGATCTTGATGGAGAGGTCGGAAAAGATCGGGCGACCGTCATAACTCTTGGAGATGCGATCCGCCTCGATGACGCTCTTGCCGGACCGGTCCGCCTCGCTGACCGACAGGCTGGCCGCGCCTTGCGGGCCGCGCCAGTTCTTCAGGTCCGACTTCATCGCCTGCAGTTCGCCGACGCGGCGCACATTGCGTTTGCGGCGCGCTGTCACGCCATAGCGCATCCAGTCTTCCTCGCGCGCGATCTGACGCTCGAGCTTGTGGCGTTTCATTTCCTCGGTCTCGAACACCTCGTCGCGCCAGGCCTCGAAATGCGCAAAGCCGCGATCGAGACGCCGCGTCTTGCCGCGATCGATCCACAGGGTCTGACGTGTGAGGTTCTCGAGGAAGCGCCTGTCGTGGCTGATCAGCACCAGCGCGCCGCGATGGCTGTTGAGCTCGCTTTCCAGCCATTCAATCGCCGGAAGGTCGAGATGGTTGGTCGGTTCATCCAGCAGCAGGATGTCGGGCTGGGGCGCGAGCGTCCGCGCCAGCGCCGCCCGGCGGGCCTCGCCGCCTGACAGGGTCGCCGGGTCGGCTTCGGGATCAAGACCCAGATGCTCAGCCAGATAGTCGGCGCGATAGGCGTCGTCGCCCGGGGCGAGCCCGTCGCGGATATAGGCGATGACGCTGTCATAGCCGGTCAGGTCCGGCTCCTGGGGCAGATAACGCAGGGTGGAGCCGGGATGCACGAAGCGCTCGCCGCCATCCGCCTCGATGATCCCGGCCGCGATCTTCAGGAAAGAGGATTTGCCCGATCCGTTCCGCCCCACGAGGCCGATGCGTTCGTTCTCGCGCACGATGAGATCGGCGCCGGTGAGCAACGGGGTCGCCCCAAAGGTGAGGTGCGTATCGGTCAGGGTCAGGAGCGGTGCAGACATGGCTTAGCCGTTAGCCGAGCGTCGGGGCGCTGTCACCCTTCCAGATCATGGGGCTGGCGAAATCCGCGGCAAATCCGGTGAAGCCGCTGACAAGAAAAATTCATATGAAAATTCTTCGAATGAGAAAACCTATAAGAAAATAATGACAAAGAGGGTTCATTGGATCCAGTTCATGGAATCCGCTATAAGTATTCGCAACGGCAGCAGGGCGAGAAAGAGTCATGAAATCAGAAAATGAGATTCTGAATCGAATTTACAATTTGAGCGGCGATCCTGAAGAAACGCGGGATGCTTACAAGGACTGGGCCGAAAACTATGATGACGATACGGTCGAGGGCATGGGCTATGTCGCGCCTGCCGTCGCCAGCGACAAGCTGCGCGCGCTTCTGCCCGACACCTCCATCCGGATCCTGGACGCAGGTTGTGGCACGGGCCTGGCCGGGGTCGAGCTGAACAAGCGCGGCTATCAGAATGTGGACGGCATGGATCTGTCGCCCGACATGCTTACCGTCGCGCGTCGCAAGGAGGTCTATGACGATCTGCGCGAGGCGGACATGACCGAGACGCTCGACTATCCCGATAACGCTTATGACGCGATCATCTGCGTCGGCGCCTTCACCCACGCCCATGTGGGGCCGAAGGGCTTTGACGAGCTGGTGCGCATCACCCGTCCCGGCGGCGGGATCGTTGCGACCGTCCACGAAGATGTCTGGGATGAAGACAAGTACGCGGACTATCTCAAGAAACTCGAGGCCTCCGGCAAGGCGAAGATCCGCGAGGCGGACGAGGCGGATTACCACGTCCACAAATGCCGGCTTGTGGTGCTGGAGCCCGTCTAGGACCTAGTCCAGCGGCAGAACGGGCGTGCGCTTGACCGTGCCGAAGGCGAAGCTGGTCTCTATGCCGGCGATGCCCGGCACGGGATGCAGGCGCTCGCGCATGAAGCGTTCATAGCCGGACTGGCTGTCGACGACGACCTGCAGCAGATAATCCTCTGCGCCTGAGGTGAGGTGGCATTCCAGCACTTCATCGAGCCGCAGAATGGCTTTCTCGAAGGCGGCGACGGTCGCCGGTGCGTGATTGGCGAGCTTGATCCTGAGAAAGGCCGTAATGGGCAGGCCCGCCTTGTCGCGATCCAGGATCGCCGCATAGCCGGTGATCAGCCCGCTCTCTTCCAGCGCGCGGACCCGTCTCAGACAGGGTGAGGGCGACAGGCCGATCTGGTCGGCCAGGGCCTGATTGGTGATGCGCCCGTCTTGCTGAAGGGCGGTGAGAAGGCGTCGATCCGTGCTGTCCATGGTGCTATTTTAGCAGATTCTGCCAATATGGATACAGTCAGGGGCTGAAATGGCAAGCCTCTTCTGCGTCCTTGCGCGTATTCTGTCTCCGTCAGTCAGGGAGGATGACGACGTGGACGGATCAGCGCCAATCACTCGCAAACCCGGCTTCTCCACCCGCGCCATTCATGCGGGCTATGAGCCGGCCAAAGAAGGGGGCGCGCTGGTCCCTCCGCTCCATCTGTCCTCGACCTTCGCCTTCGAAACGGTCGAGGATGCGGGCGCCGCGTTTTCCGGCGAGCAGCCTGCTCACTTTTACACCCGCATCTCAAACCCAACGCTCGATCTTCTTGAGCGGCGCATCGCCGATCTTGAAGGCGCCGAAGCGGGCGTCAGCTTCGGGTCGGGCATGGGGGCGATCACCTCTGTGCTCTGGAGCCTGCTGGAGCCGGGCGACGAGATCCTGGCGGACAAGACCCTGTATGGCTGCACCTTCGCCTTTCTCAATCACGGACTGTCGCGCTTCGGGATCAAGGTGAGCCATGTGGACATGAGCGACATCGACGCCGTGATTTCGGCCATGAGCGAGAAGACGCGCGTCGTCTATTTCGAGACCCCCGCCAACCCGACCATGAAGCTCGTCGACATTGCCGCTGTCGCCGCGGTGGCGCGCGCGCATTCCGCCATGTGCGTGGTCGATAACACCTACGCCACGCCGCTCATCACCCGCCCCATCGAGCGCGGCGCGGATGTGGTGGTGCACTCGGCCACAAAGTACCTTGGCGGTCATGGCGATCTGGTGGCCGGGATGGCCGTGGGCTCCGCCGAGGTCATGGAACGCGTCCGGCTTTACGGCCTCAAGGACATGACTGGCGCGGCGCTGTCGCCGTTCAACGCCATGCTGATCCTGCGCGGGCTGAAAACCCTGTCCCTGCGGATGGAGCGTCACAGTCAGACCGCGGATGCCGTGGCCCGCTGGCTCAGCGCTCACCCGCAGGTGCGCGAGGTGGCGTACCCGGGGCTTGAAAACGGGCCGCAATACGCGCTAGCCCGTTCCCAGATGCAGCAATTCGGCGGCATGATCGCCTTTGAGCTCGAAGGCGGGTTCGAGGCGGGCGTGCGGATGATGAACGCCATGAAGCTGGCGCTGCGCGCGGTCAGCCTCGGGGATGCGGAAACCCTGATCCAGCACCCGGCCTCAATGACCCATTCCGCTTACAGCGCCGAAGAGCGTGCGCTTTACGGCATTTCAGACGGTCTGGTGCGCCTGTCCGTCGGCCTGGAAGACGCCGATGACATTCTGGGCGATCTCGAGCAGGCCTTGATGGCTTGAATTTCTTCAAGGGTGTCATCCCGGACGCGAAGCGATCCGGGATCTGCCGCAATCACTCTGTTCTGATAACAGAGACGCTGTCACCAGATTCCGGCTCAAGGCCGGGATGACGTGAAAGTCAGAAGCAAACCTGTCCTACTTCACCACCCGCAGGAAGCCGCCAATGCGGTTCAGCGTGTCGGTGATCTCGGGGAAGTCCTTCGCGCCTTCCGCCGCGATCCCTGCGGGCACGTCATGGGTTTCGGCGATCGCATGCAGCGTCTTGTAGGCGGCGACGGTCGCAGGATCGTTCGCCGCAATGTCTTTCGCCAGGGCGGCCACGGCCTCGTCGAGCGCGTCCTTGCTGTCATAACAGGCGTTGGCGAGGCCCCAGTCAAAGGCGTCCTGGCCCGAGAATGTCCGCGCGGAATAGGAAATTTCCTTCGCCCGACGCAGGCCCACCGCATCCACCAGCGTCTGGCTCATCCCCCAGGTGGGGCGAATGGCGAACTTGGCGTGGGTGTCGCCGAACTTGGTGTCGGTGGTGGTGTGGATGAAGTCGCAATGCAGCGCGAACTCCAGCGCGCCGGTGAAGCAGGCGCCATGCACCTTGGCGATGACGGGTTTGGAGCTGGCGCGCACGGCCTGCATCAGACGGCTCGCCGGTTCGTCAAACACCGAGCCGACCCGGCCCGCCTTCGGCTTGGCGCCGGACAGCACCTTGAGATCCACGCCCGAACTGAAGGCCCGGCCCGCGCCCTCGATGATGAGGACTGACGGACCGTTTTCGTTCTCGGCGCGATGGAGCGCCTCGATCAACTCTTCCAGCATGGGCGGGATCAGCGCGTTCAGCGCGTCGGGCCGGTTCATGCGGATGGTCAGGACCGCATCGTCGCGCACAGTTTCGATATAGTCGTAAGCCATTGGTCTTCCTGTATCGAAGCGCTGCGTCAGCCTGCCGCGAGAGCGAGAGGACGGCGCGTCGGATCATCCGTTCGAAGCGGCGCGCCTGGGGACAATCCTGGCTGGCCGGGGCGCTTCGCGATTGTCAGGGCGCCACGCTAGCTGTGCTCGCCTTTTGCGTCAGCAAAAAATCGTCTAAGACCAGCCTCCCTTCCGCCTCTCATCCAAGATATCGGTCCGCCCTCATGAAACCGTTTCCGAACAAGTACGACGCCAAAGCTTCCGAAGCCGCCCTTCAGGCCCGCTGGGCCAAGGACGATGCCTTCGTCTGGGATCCGAACGCGCCGGCGGACACCGACTATGTGATCGACACGCCGCCCCCGACCGTGTCGGGCGCGCTGCATGTGGGTCACGTCTATTCCTACACCCAGGCCGACATCATGGCCCGCTACATGCGGATGAGCGGTCGCAATGTGCTCTATCCGATCGGCTGGGACGATAACGGCCTGCCGACAGAGCGGCTGGTGGAGAAGGTGAAGAAGGTGCGCGGCGGGACCATGTCGCGCGAGGAATTCGTCGCGCTCTGCAAGGAGGTGATCCCGCCTTACGAGCAGCAATTCCGCGACCTGTTCGGCCGTCTGGCGCTGTCGGTGGACTGGAGCCGGGAATATCAGACCATCTCCGACGAGAGCCGCTCGGTGAGCCAGATGTCCTTCCTGGACCTTTATCACAAGGGCCTGCTGGAGCGTCGCCTGGAGCCGACCCTGTGGGACCCGGCCGACCGCACCGCCATCGCCCAGGCCGAGGTTGAAGAGACCGAGCGCGAAGGCAAGCTCAACTACATTCCCTTCGCCATTGAGGGTGAGGATATCGAGCCGGCGATCATCGCCACCACGCGCCCTGAACTGATCGGCGCCTGTGGCGGCCTGATGATCCACCCCGATCACCCGCGCGCGGGTGAACTGATCGGCAAGCGCGCCATCAGCCCGCTCTACAACGTGCCCGTCGAGATCTATGCCGAGGACACGGTCGATCCTGAAAAGGGCACCGGCATCGTGATGTGCTGTACCTTTGGCGATGTCACCGACATTCAATGGTACCGCACCCACAAGCTGCCCTTGCGCCTCGTCATCGACCAGGCGGGCAAGATGATCGACGAGCTGCCCATCGGCACGGATGACTGGCCGAGCCTCGATCTTGAGAGCGCCAAGGCGACCATGGCGGCGCTGGCGGGCCTGAAAGCCGCCAAGGCCAAGGAAACCATCCTTGAGATGCTCAAGGAGCGCGATCTCGTCCTCAAGCAGGAAACCACCCATCAGGTGATCCCGATCGCGGAACGCTCCGGTGCGCCGCTTGAGATCATCGTGACCCCGCAATGGTTCATCCGGACCCTCGATTTCAAGGAACAGATCCTTGAGAAGGGGCGCGAGATCACCTGGCGTCCGGCCTATATGCGCCAGCGTTTTGAAAGCTGGGTTGAGGGTCTGAAATGGGACTGGTCGATCTCGCGCCAGCGCCATTTCGGCGTGCCGCTTCCCGTCTGGTATTCCAAGCGCCCGGGCGAGGAAGGGCAGATCATTGTCCCCACCAAGGACCAGCTGCCCGTCGATCCGACCACGGACCTGCCCCAGGGCTATGAAGCCCATGAGATCGAGGGCGAGCGCGATGTGATGGACACCTGGGCGACCTCCTCGGTCAGCCCGCAGCTCAACACCCGCTCGATCAACGAGGACTACGCCCTCGATATCGAATCCCACCGCCGCCAGTTCCCGATGGCGCTGCGTCCGCAGGCGCACGAGATCATTCGCACCTGGGCGTTCTACACCATCGTCAAGGCGCTCCATCACGAGAACACCGTCCCGTGGTCCAATATCGCGATCTCGGGCTGGTGCCTGGCGTCAGACGGGTCGAAGATGTCCAAGTCCAAGGGCAATGTGATCGACCCGATCAAGATGCTGGACGAATACGGCACGGACCCGGTCCGTTACTGGACCGGCACCTCGCGTCTGGGGCAGGACACAGCGCTGTCGCCGAACACCCTCAAGCAGGGCAAGCGTCTGGTCACTAAGCTGTGGAACGCCGCCAAGCTCGCCGCGATGAGCCTTGAAGGCGCCGAGAGCCATGGCGTGCTCAACCCGACCACGCCCAAGGGCGACATTGAAAGCGGCGTGATCTCTCATCCGCTCGATCAATGGCTGCTGGGCGAGCTGAGCCAGACCATCGCCAAGGCGACCGAGGCGTTCGAAAATTACGAGTACGCCGCCGCCCAGCGCGAAGTGGAAGACTTCTTCTGGCGCACCTATTGCGACAACTATCTCGAGATCGTCAAACGCCGCACCCGGTTTGAAGGCAAGCCTGAGGGCGAAGAGCTGTCCGCGGTCCATACGTTGTGGCACGCCACCGATGCGCTGATCCGCCTGTTCGCGCCCTTCATTCCCTATGTCACCGATGCGCTTTACGACGTGATGATCGGCGATCGCGAGGGCATGCCGTCCACTGTCCATGCTCGCGGCATGTGGCCGAAGGCCGCCGATCAGGCGCCGGCCGGCGCGTTCGAGAAAGAGGGCGAAGCCTTCGTCCAGATTCTCGCCGCCGCCCGCAAGGTGAAGTCCGAAGCCCAGGTGTCAATGAAGACCGCCGCCAACACGCTAACCATCTCCGGTCAGGGCGCTGGCGCAGTGGCCGAATTGATTGGTGAAACCGCCGAGGATCTGATGGCGGTGACAAGCGCGGGCGAGATCGTCCGCGCTGAAACCGCACCTGAAGGCGTGGCTTCGGTCGTGTCGCCGGACGAGCGTTTCACGGTCTCCATGGACCTGATCATCGAGGAGAAGAAGGCGGAAGGCTGAACCTTCCCCTTACTCTGAAACCGGCAGGGTGAAGACGAAGCAGGCCCCTTCACCCGCACCGGGCTCGAGCCAGATCTTGCCGCCATGGCGCTCGAGGATCAGGCGCGCCTGCGCCAGACCCAGGGCTGCGCCCGGATAGGTCTCGCGCGGATGCAGACGCTCGAACGGGGTGAAGAGTTTGCCGGCGAGCGCCGGATCAACGCCGATCCCGTCATCACGCACCTCGATTCGGTGGTGGTGGCCCTCACGTTTGGCGCTGATGGCGATCTGCACGCCGGGCCCACGTCGGAATTTCAGGGCATTGTCGATGAGCGCTTCAAGCACTGGCTTGAGCAGCGCCGGGTCCCCGCTCACTACAGGCAGCGAGGCAGCCGTCAGATGCGCCTCGGCCGTCCTGATGAGGTCTGACTGCGCCTCAAGGGCCTCCGCCAGAAGCACGTCGAGTGCGACCGTCTCGTGTTTCAGAGGGCGTGTCGCGACCTCGATATAGGCAAGACAGGCCTGAATGAGGGTGCGCATGCGCTGGGCGGCGTCAGAGATGAAGTCCAGACTCTGGACGCCGTCTGCATCAAGCGCTTCATCATAGCGCTTTGACAGGAGGCTCGAGAAAGCGAGCATCTTGCGCACAGGTTCCTGCAGGTCATGCCCGGCGCTGGCGCCGAAGCGGCGCAGGAATTCGATCTGGCGAGCGCCCGGATCGACGCGTTGCAAACGCAGCAATCTCAGGCCGTCAGCGCCCAGGGGGGCCAGTTCAGCCTGATAGGTCGAACCATCATCCGCCTGCACGGTCAATGACGGGCCGGGCGTGGCTGGTATGGCTGCTTCGCAAAGCCTGGGCAGGTCCGGACAGCGTGAGCGCTCCTGCTCGAACGCAGCATTCCAGCCTGCGATTTCGCTGGTCGCGTTCAGCAGAATGCAGGGGTCCGGCAGCGCATCAAAAAGCGTTTGTGTGGAGAGACCTGAGGGAAAACTGCGAGGCGGCATGTAAGCTCCCGGGTGTGCCCGCCCTGAACAGACGGCGCCGAGCGCGCTGGCGTTGAAGCGCACGATAGCTATTGTGCATGACTTTCCATCGAAGTCTCTGCCTCTGGAGCCATAGTCTTGTCCGCCACCACTGCGCCGATCTTTCAGGTCTCCGATCTCAATGTGCGTTTTGATACGCCGGATGGAGAAGTTCACGCCGTTCGCGGGGTCAATCTGGAAATCTCGCCGGGCGAATGCCTGGCCGTGGTGGGCGAGTCCGGGTCCGGCAAGAGCCAGACCTTTCTCGCCGCCATGGGGTTGCTGGCGTCAAACGGCAAGGCGGAAGGCTCGATCAGGTATTCCGGTCAGGAAATCCTGAATCTGCCGCCGTCCAAGCTGAACGCGGTGCGCGGCAAGTCCATGACGATGATCTTCCAGGATCCGCTGACCTCGCTGACGCCGCACATGCGGGTCGGCGCCCAGCTTGAGGAAGTGCTGAAGATCCACACCGATCTGCGCGGCGAGGCGGCGACCAAACGGTGTCTGGACTGGCTGGAGCGCGTCCGCATTCCTGAAGCGGCGCGTCGCCTGAAGCAGTTCCCGCACGAGCTGTCCGGCGGCATGCGCCAGCGCGTCATGATCGCCATGGCGATGCTGTGTGAGCCTGACCTGCTCATTGCGGACGAGCCGACCACGGCGCTTGATGTGACCGTTCAGGCCCAGGTGCTCGACATCATGGACGAGCTGAAGGCTGAAACCGGCGCCGCCATCGCCCTGATCACGCACGATATGGGCGTTGTGGCGCGCATGGCTGACCGCGTGCAGGTGATGAAGCACGGCGAATACGTGGAAGGCGGCGATGTCTATGACATCTTCCGGTCTCCCAAGCACGAATATACCCAGATGCTTCTGGATGCGATGCCGCGCATTGACCAGCCTGACAAGCCGGGTCACGAAGCCTTGCCGCCGCGCGAAGCGATCGGCGAGGACAAGCCGCTTCTGGTGGCCGATGACGTGAAGGTGCACTTCCCGGTCGTGGTGGGCGGCGGCCTGTTTCCCAAGACCAAGCCGCTGAAGGCCGTCGATGGCGTCAGCTTCGAGCTCAAGGAAGGCGAGACGCTCGGGATCGTGGGCGAATCCGGCTGCGGCAAGTCCACGCTGGCGCGCGCCGTCCTGCGCCTTGTGCCGGCGAGCGCGGGCGCAGTGAGCTGGATCGGCAAGGATCTTCTGTCCATGAAGCCGCGCGCGCTGGAAGAGGTCCGCGAGGATCTGCAGATCGTCTTCCAGGATCCGCTGGCCTCGCTTAATCCGCGCATGACCATCGGCGCATCGATCGCCGAACCCATGCTGACCTTCCGCAAGACCATGTCGTCCAAGGAGCGTGAGGCCGAGGTCAAGGCGATGATGGAGCGGGTCGGGCTCGATCCGAACATGATCAACCGCTATCCGCATGAGCTGTCGGGTGGTCAGAACCAGCGCGTCGGTATTGCCCGCGCCATGATCCTCAAACCGAAGCTGGTGATCTGCGACGAGGCGGTGTCAGCGCTCGACGTGTCCATCCAGGCCCAGATCATCGAACTGCTGATCGGTCTGCAGAAGGATTTCGGCCTGTCGATGATGTTCATCTCGCACGACCTGTCCGTGGTGCGCGAAGTGTCCCACCGGGTCATGGTGCTGTATCTGGGCCGCATTGTGGAGCTGGCCGACCGCGAGGCGATCTACACCGATGCGCGCCATCCCTACACCAAGGCGCTGATCAGCGCCGTGCCCATCCCCGATCCCGAGATCGAGAAGACGAGGGAGCGCCTGAAGCTGACCGGGGATCTTCCCAGCCCGCTCGACAGCCGCGCCCAGCTGCGCTTCATGAAGTCCAAGCTGATCGATGATCCCGATGCGGAACAGTACCGGCCGCAATTGCTCGAGGTGTCGCCGGGGCACTGGGTCGCCGAGCATGATCCTATTGATTAACTGGCCGTCTGAGCTGCGCTCGCCAGCCGGTTAAATGGGAATTCATTTGCCTCTGCGGGGCATGTCCTTATTTTCGCCATAGTTGGAGAAATCCGAAAACTGAGGTGAACGATCATGGTCAAGCTCAATTCCCGCATCGCCGCATGCTGCCTGTCGCCGCTCGCTGCGATGATGCTCTGGGCTTGTTCGGATCAGCAGGCTGCTGATCCTGGAAATGATCTGGCCGCCGCCTTTGAAAGCGCCAGCTTCCCGCATGAAGCCAGCGATATCGCCGCAGACCCGGCCGTCCGTTACGGTGTGCTCGACAATGGTCTGCGCTACGCCATTCTGGAGAATGACACGCCGACGGGCACGGCCGCTCTGCGCATGGTGTTCGATGTCGGTTCTCTGGCGGAAGAGGAAGACCAGCGCGGTCTGGCCCATTTCATCGAACACATGGCGTTCAACGGAACGACTCACGTGCCCGAGGGCGAGATGGTCGCGCTGCTGGAGCGGTATGGGCTGGCCTTCGGGGCGGATACCAACGCCTTCACGGGACGTGAGGTGGTCGGTTACCAGCTCGACCTTCCGAGCAATTCCGACCAGATGCTGAATGTCGGCCTGTTCCTGATGCGCGAGACCGCATCGGAGCTGACCTTTGACAGCGATGCGATCGATCGCGAGCGCGGGGTCATTCTGGGGGAGGAGCGCTACCGCAACACACCGATCCGCCGCTTCTTCAACGCCTATTATACCTTCCTCTACCCGGACACGATCATCACCGAGCGCGACTCCATCGGCACGGTCGAGGTGATCGAGAATGCGCCGGCCGAACGCCTGATCGCCTATTACAACGATTACTACACGCCTGAACGCGGCATGCTGGTCGTGGTCGGCGATGTGGACGCCGACATGATCGAGGCGAAGATCCGCGACGGCTTCGACATCAGCCTTGAGGGGCTGGATGTGGAGCATGTGTCGAGCTTCGCCAGCTGGGAGCAACCGACCCCGGCGGCCCCGGATCCCGATATCGGCACGGTGGCGGATCCCCAGGAGCCCGAATTCGGCTTCTTCTATGATCCGGACGTGTTCACGCTCATCACGGTGGACGTGATCGAACCCGGCGCGGCGCCCTATGACACGCAGGAGGCCCGGTTTGAAGACCTGCTGCGTCAGCTGGGCAATGGCATCGTTCAGCGCCGCCTGCAGAGCGACATCAATCGCGGGGCGTCGCCGCTGGTCCAGGCCAGCCTGTCCTATGGCAATGAATTTGATCTGGTGAACAAGGCGGGCCTGTTCGCTGTGTCCAGCCCGGAGCGCTGGCGCGAAGGCGTCGCCACGCTGGAACAGGAGCTGCGCCGCGCCCAGGAATACGGCTTCACTCAGGCCGAGCTCAACGAACAGCTCGCCAATGTGCGCACCAGCCTGCGCAACGCCGTCGACCAGGCGGATACGCGTCAGAGCGGCGATCTGGCGGACGGGCTGTGGTCGAGCTGGATCGAGGGGGAGGTCTTCTCATCCCCGACAGATGTCATGGCGCGCTTCGAAGCGCTTGAGGACCAGATCACGGTGGAAGCGGTGGAAGACGCCTTCAACCGTATCTGGACGGCGTCTCCGCCCAAGGTGATGGTGGCGCTCAATCAGGACGTGACCGATGGCGACGCAGCAGTGCGCGAAGCCTGGCTCGCCTCTTCCGCGGAACCGGTGGACCCTGTCGTGGACGCGGGCGTGGTCGAGTTCGCCTATACCGACTTCGGAACGCCGGGCGAGGTGGTCAGCACCAACCGGATCGAGGATCTGGGCGTGGACCAGGTCGTGTTCGACAATGGCGTCATGCTCAACGTCAAGACCACCGATTTCGAGGACAATGTGATCCGTGTGCGCGTGGATTTCGGCGCCGGCGATCTGACCCCGCAACCGACCGCTGCGGCTGGCACCATTCTGGGCGCCGTGTTTGGCGGCGGCGGTCTTGAAGCCCATGATCGCGATGAGCTGCAACGTCTGCTCGCCGGTCGCTCCGTGGGCTATGGCCTGAATGTGGGCCCGGACAGCTTTGCCTTCGCGAACGCCACCACCCCGACCGATTTCGAGCTGCAGATGCAGGTCCTCGCCGCTTTCATGACCGCGCCGGGCTGGCGCGAAGACGGGCTGAACCAGTTCCGCGCTATTGCCGAGGAAATCCGTCGCGGCCAGAACGCCCAGGCGGTCCAGGTGGCGGTGAACCGGGTGGGACGCATGCTGCGCTCGGGCGATCCGCGCTGGGGCTTCCCCACGGCCGAGGAAGTCAACGCCTTCACGATGGAGCATGCCCGCACCATGCTCGAGCCGGCGCTTCAGAACGCTCCGATCGAGATCACCATTACGGGGGATGTGTCGACTGAACGCGCCATCGAGGTGGTCGCTGAAACCTTCGGCGCGCTTGCGGATCGCGACGAGAGCTGGCCTGCCTATCAGGACAACGCCGCGATCGAATTCCCGGCGCCGACCGAAGAGCCGGTGATCGTGACCTTCAACGGTCAGGATTATCAGGGCATGGCGAATGTCTATTACCCGACCACGGACGGCATCAATGCGCGCGAGCGACGCGCCTATGACCTTCTGCGCGCGGTTTACAATCTCAAGGCCATTGACCGTTTCCGCGAGCAGGAAGGCGCCACCTACTCCGCCATCGTTTCGAGCCAGCAATCGCGGGTCTCGGAAGGCTATGGCTTCATGTGGGTCGGCCTGGACGTGAATGTCGCCGACATCGACCGGATGTACGACATCGCCGACGAGATCGCGCTGGCCATGGCCAATGGCGATATTTCCGAGGACGAGCTGCAGCGTGCCCGCAACCCGATCATGGAAAGCCTTGAAGAGAATTTCGAGCGCAATCCGTTCTGGGTGAACGCCCTGTCGCGGATCCAGACCCATCCCGAGGATCTGGAGCAGATCCGGTCCATCCAGTCCGACTATCGCGACGTGACCGTGGATGAGCTGGTCGCGCTGGCCGAGCAGTCCCTGCGGCCCGATGAAGCCTACCGCGTCACCATCCTGCCGCAGAGCGCCGCGACCGAAGCGGAATAGTCAAAACCGATGCGGTCAGGCGATGCGCCTGGCCGCGTCTGGGCTCTCGACCTTCTGGGCAGTCCTGATACTCTCCCGCCAAAGCGTCCGGACTGTTCGGGCGCTCATGCCCAAGGGGGAGTTCGCATGAACCGTTTTGCGCTGTTGACCACCGCCGCTCTTGTCAGCCTCGGCCTCGCTGCGTGCGGCGCTCCGCAGGCTGAAGAGTCCGACGCCGCTGCGTCCGGCGAACAGGAGCTCAGCGAGACCGAAGCCCAGGTCAACGACATTCTTGAAGCCATGGCGGACACCGCCGAGGCCTCCGAGGAAGAGCGGATTGTCGCTGAAGCGCGTCGTTGCACGGCCGAAGGCGATGCCGGCGAGTATGACCTGCCCGAACGGGGCGAGGATCAGGCGCTCGCTGATTTCAATGCGGCTGTAGGCGAGGCCTACCTTGCCCAGAACGCTCAGAGCGCCTGCGTCTTCACGCTGCCGTCCGGTCTGCAGTTCCGGGTGGACCGCGCCCGTGACGGCGCGTCTCCGGATCCGCGCGGCGAGCTGGTCGAGGTCAATTATGAAGGCACGCTGATCAATGGTGAGGTGTTTGACAGCTCCTATGCCCGGGGTCAGTCCGCCACCTTCCCGTCCAACCGCCTGATCCGCGGCTGGGTCGAGGCTCTGCCCCTGATGAATGTGGGCGAGGAATGGACGCTGTTCATCCCGTCCGACCTGGCTTACGGGCCCACCGGCACCCAGGGCGGTCCGATCGGTCCGAACGAGACGCTGATCTTCCGTCTCGAGCTGATCAGTCTGCCCAACCGTCCGATCGACGAGCAATAGGCGCATGCGCACCGCAACCGACTGGCTGGCCGAGCTGGTGTCCTTTGACACCACCTCGCGCAATTCCAATCTCGCCCTGATCGACCGGGTCGAGTCCTATCTCGCCGAGTTGGGCGCGGAGTGTCATCGCATCGAAAGTCCTGACGGGACGAAAGCCAATCTGCATGCGGTCCTCGGGCCGCATGTGGATGGCGGCGTGGTTCTGTCGGGCCATACCGATGTTGTGCCGGTGGATGGCCAGGACTGGAGCACGGACCCGTTCACCCTGACAGAGCGCGACGGCAAGCTTTACGGTCGCGGCTCGTGCGACATGAAAGGGTTTATCGCCTGCGCGCTGGCCAAGGCGCCGAGTTTTGCAAAGGCCGCGCTGAAACGTCCGGTCCATTTCGCCTTTTCCTATGACGAGGAGATCGGCTGTCTCGGGGCGCCGGACATGATCCGACAGATGGCGGGCCACGCCCCGCGCCCGTCCTGCGTCATCGTGGGCGAGCCCACCGAAATGGCGGTCGTGACCGGCCACAAGGGGCTCTTTTCGGTCCGGGTCGAGGTGACGGGGAAGGAAGCGCATTCCTCGCTGGTGGAGGACGGCGCCTGCGCCGTGACCTACGCCGTGCGCCTGATGAACTGGATGGTTGAGCAATCGGACGCGCTCAAGGCGGCGGCGCCGGCTGACAGTCCGTTCAACCCGCCCTATGGCACGCTGACCATCGGACAGATGGGCGGCGGAACGGCCGCCAATATCCTGGCGAAATCGGCCTGGTTCATATCCCTGATGCGCCCGGCGCCCTGGGATGACGGCCCCGGTCTGGGCCGGAGACTGATGGCAGAGGCGGCCCGGCTCGAGGCGGAGATGCGTCAGTATGCGCCCGAGGCGCGAATAGAGGTCGAAGTCCGCTCCAATGTCCCGCCCTTGCGGCCTGAAGACATGGGGGAGGCGGAAACCCTCGCCCGTGCTCTGACCGGCGATAACAGCCCGCGCGTCGTTGCGTATGGCACCGAGGGCGGACAGTTCCAGGAAGCCGGTTTCTCGACTGTCATCTGTGGCCCTGGCTCGATCACCCAGGCGCACCAGCCTGACGAGTTTGTCGCCATCAGCGAACTCGACGCCTGCATGCGATTTCTCGACAAGCTTGAACAGCGCCTGAGCGCCTAGGTCGGGCTTAGCTTCCGCCCGTGCGGGTGATCGTGCCGTCCTCTGCGATATGGATGCCGCACTCGGTCTTGTCCTGACCGGCCCAGCGACCGGCGCGCGGATCATCGGTCGGATCTTTCACCTGACTGGTGCAGGGCAGGCAGCCGATCGAGGGATACCCCTCCGCCACCATGGGATGGGGCGGCAGGTCATGGGTTTCGAAATAGGCGTTGATCGCGTCGCGAGACCAGTCAAAGAGCGGATTGAGTTTGAGCTTGCCGTCCTGGATCTCGACCCGGGGCAGGGCGGCGCGTTCGCCGCCATGATGGCGCTTGCGGCCCGAGATCCAGACCTTGAAGGGGCGCAGGGCGCTGATCAGGGGCAGGGTCTTGCGGATATGGCAGCACAGATCGGGGTTGGTCTTGTGCAACACGCCGTCCGGATCATCCGCTTTCACGTGATCGGGATTGGGCTGCAAGGTGCGCACGTCGGTCAGGCCCAGTCTTTCAGACAGGGCGTCACGATAGGCCAGGGTCTCGTCAAAGAGCTGCCCCGTGTCCATGAACAGCACGGGGGTATCCGGTTTGGCCTGCGCGACCAGGTGCAGGATCACGGCGCTTTCCGCGCCATAGGATGACACCACGCAGGATTCGCCAGGGTAGATGTCGGCCAGCACCCGGCGGACTGCTCCGGCTGCATCGAGGCCTGCAAGCGCCGCATCCAGCGCCTGCGCGCCCGCCTCGAGCGCCAGCCGGTATTCTGATTTCAGCGGAGCCATGGGTCACCTGTCGTCGCTGGGACCAGCGTGAGCATTTGTGTGCGGCGCATCAAGAGCGGGTTGGGACAGGGGCTGAGAAAAAAAGGCCGGATGCGAGGATCCGGCCTTTCATCATCTGGCGCGAACCACAGACTAGCGGGTCGCGTTCTGGGCCGCTTCGCGGTCCTTGTTCCAGTAGGAGACCGACTTGACCTTGGAGCGGTCGCAGCGATCGGCATATTTCTTCGCGATCTCGGTCACTTCCTCCATCAGCCCTTCGGCGAGGGTGATGGGCTTCAGGCCCATGGACAGGAAGGTGTCGTTCTCCACGTGAAGCTCGTTCTCATCGGCTTCATTGCGCGGGTTCGGCAGATAGGCGACCTCGGTCTTGGTCATGCCGGCGATCATCTCGGCCAGTTCGCGCACCCGGTGGGTTTCGGTCATCTGGTTCATGATGCGGGTGCGCTCGCCATGCTCGGGCGGGTTCTCGACCGCCAGCTGGATGCAGCGGACCGTGTCCTGGATGTGGATGAAGGCGCGGGTCTGACCGCCCGTGCCGTGCACGGTCATCGGGAAGTCGATGGCGGCCTGCATCAGGAAGCGGTTCAGAACGGTGCCATAGTCGCCGTCATAGTCGAACCGGTTGATAAGGCGCTCGTCCTTCTTGGTTTCCTCGGTCTGGGTGCCCCAGACGATGCCCTGGTGAAGGTCGGTGATCTTCACCTTGTCGTTCTTGTTGTAGAAGTGGAAGAACAACTGATCCTGGGTCTTGGTCATGTGATAGATCGAGCCCGGATTGGCCGGATAGAGGATCTCCTGATCCTTCAGGCCTTCCTGGGTCTCCACCTTCACCTTCAGATAGCCCTCGGGGATTTTCATGCCCGCGGTGCCATAGCCGTAGACGCCCATGGTGCCCAGGTGGACGAGGTGGATGTCCAGACCGGTCTCGACGATGGCGGCCAGCACGTCATTGGTGGCGTTGAGGTTGTTGTCGACCGTATAGCGCTTGTGACGGGCGGACTTCATCGAATAGGGCGCGGCGCGCTGTTCGGCGAAGTGGATGATCGCATCGGGTTTTTCTTCAAGGATCAGGTCGACGAGTTCCTGATAGTCCTTGCCGATGGTCAGGTCCTTGAAGCGAATCTCCTTGCCGGAGACCTCTTTCCAGGCCGCCAGACGCTCGCCCATGGGGCGGATCGGCGTCAGGGAGTCCACTTCCAGCTCGATATCGATCTTGCGACGAGACAGATTGTCCACGATTACAACATCATGGCCGCGCGCAGAGAGGTGGAGCGCAGACGGCCAGCCGCAGAAACCGTCACCGCCGAGCACGAGTACTTTCATCTCAATCCCCAAAAGACTGTCCTGACCCTGTCAGAATTTTGAACAGGTTTCTTGCAGTTCGTGCGTTGGGATGCAAGGCCGGGACGCGGTCCCGGCGCCCCCCGGATATGGACGGACGCGCGGGAAGCGTCTAAACCGCGCGCGACATGTCTCAAGGCCGACAGCGTGCAACCACGCCCGGTCCAGCAAGATCAAAGGAGCAGATCATGGCGCTGCGTGTGGCGATCAACGGGTTTGGCCGGATCGGCCGTCTGGCTCTGCGTGCCCTCATGGAGCACGAGCGGACGGACGAGTTCGAGGTTGTGGCGATCAACAATTCCGGCACCGCCGAAGCCATCGCTCACCTGTTCGCGTTCGACAGCGTGCATGGCCGCTATCGCGGCGAGCTGACCACGGGCGAGGACTGGATGGATCTGGGCTTCGGCAAGATCACCAAGGTCAATGAGCGCGACCCGTCCAAGCTGCCCTGGGCGGCGATGGGCATCGACATTGTTCTTGAATGCACTGGCGCCTTCAATGACAAGGCCAAGGCGATGGCCCATATCGAGGCGGGCGCGAAACGCGTGCTGTGCTCGGCCCCGGCCAAGAACGCCGACAAGACGATCGTCTATGGCGTCAACCATGACCAGCTGACCGCGGAGGACATTGTGGTCTCCAACGCGTCCTGCACCACCAACGGCCTCGCTCCGGTGGCCAAGGTGCTCAATGATGCGGTCGGCATCGAGCGCGGTCACATGACCACCATCCACGCCTATACCGGCGACCAGCCGACGCTGGACCGGAACCACAAGGACCTGCACCGCGCCCGTGCGGCGGCCCTGTCCATGATCCCGACCTCCACCGGCGCGGCCAAGGCGGTCGGCCTGGTGCTGCCGGAACTGGCGGGCAAGCTCGATGGCTCTGCGGTGCGCGTGCCGACCCCGAACGTGTCGGTGATCGATCTTGTGTTCACCCCGGGCAAGGCCACCAGCGTTGAAGAGATCGCGAACGCCATCAAGGCGGCCGCCGACGGCCCGCTGAAGGGCGTGCTGGGTTACGACACGGCGCCGCTGGTCTCCATCGACTATAACCATGACAGCCGCTCGTCCGTGGTCGCGCTCGACAAGATCGCCGTGATCGACGAGCGCCTGGTCCGCGTCATGACCTGGTATGACAACGAATGGGGCTTCGCCTGCCGCATGCTCGACACCGCCAAGGCGATGGGCCGCTTCCTCTAAGCCGACTGACCTTCAAGGGACGCCGACAATGATCCGTCGTATCGAAGACGCCGACATCGCTGGGAAACGCGTGCTTGTGCGCGTGGATTTCAATGTGCCCATGCAAAACGGGAGCGTCAGCGACGACACCCGGCTGCGTGCGGCCCTGCCCACCATCGAGCATCTGCGCGAGGCGGAGGCGAAAGTGATCCTGATGGCGCATTTCGGCCGTCCCAAGGGCCAGCGCAATCCCGAGATGAGCCTGGCCCCGGTCGCGACCCCGCTGGCGGAGCTGATCGGTCATCCGGTGAAGTTCGTCTCTGATTGCGTAGGCAGCGACCCCAAGGGCGCGATCTCGCTGATGAAGGCGGGCGATGTGCTCTTGCTGGAAAACACCCGCTTTCACGAAGGCGAGGAAAAGAACGATCCCGCGTTCGCCGCACAACTGGCCGAACTGGCGGACGTCTATGTCAATGACGCCTTCTCTGCGGCGCACCGGGCGCATGCCTCCACCGAAGGCGTGGCGCGTCTGCTGCCGGCTTATGCCGGTCTGGCGCTCCAGCGTGAGATCGATCATGTGACCGCTGCGCTCGAGAACCCCAACCGTCCGGTTCTGGCGGTCGTGGGCGGGGCGAAGGTCTCCACCAAGATCGAGCTTCTGAAAAACCTCGTCAAAAAGGTGGACCGCCTGTTCGTGGGCGGCGCCATGGCGAACACCTTCCTGGCGGCGCGCGGCCATGATGTGGGCGGCAGCCTGTACGAGCGCGACCTGATCGACACCGCCAAGGCCATCGAGGACGCGGCGGGCGAGGCGCAATGCCAGATCCTGCTGCCGACGGATGCGGTTGTGGCGAAAGATTTCAAGGCGCACGCGGATCGCCGTGTCGCCGAGGTGGATGACATCCAGGCGACCGAGATGATCCTTGATTGCGGACCCGAGACTGTGGACCAGCTGGCCGACGCCATCGCCGCGTCGCGCACGCTGGTCTGGAACGGTCCGCTGGGCGCGTTCGAGACGCCGCCCTTTGACACCGCCACCGTGGAAGCGGCGCGCTACGCCGCCTCACGGTGCAAGGAACACGGACTGACGGCCGTCGCGGGCGGCGGCGACACGGTCGCTGCGCTCAACCAGGCGGGCGTGTCGGACGATTTCACCTTTGTCTCGACCGCAGGCGGGGCGTTCCTGGAATGGCTTGAGGGCAAGGCCCTGCCGGGCGTGGACGCGCTCCGGGACTAAAACTTGACCCTTCGCCCGCTCGGGGCGAAACACACTCAATCCGGCGAGGCTCGCCACACTTTCTTTCAAGGGGGACGACGGTCATGGACATCGATCAGCTTAACGAAATCGCGATCCGCATGACGGCGCCGGGCAAGGGCATTCTGGCCGCCGACGAATCCACGCGCACCATCGGCAAGCGCTTTGACGGCATCGGCCTTGAGAACACCGAGGAGAACCGACGCAACTGGCGCGAGATGCTGTTCCGCACCACGCCTGCAATGACGGATCACGTCTCCGGCGTGATCCTGTTTGACGAGACGATCCGCCAGAAGGCCGCCGACGGCACGCCGCTGGTCAAGCTCATCACCGACGCCGGCGCCGTGCCGGGCATCAAGGTGGATGCGGGCGCGAAAGCGCTGGCGGGCGCGGAAGGCGAGACCGTCACCGAGGGTCTTGATGGCCTGCGCGAGCGTCTGGCGGAGTATTACGAGCTGGGCGCGCGTTTCGCGAAGTGGCGCGCAGTCATCGACGTCAATGGCGAGGACATTCCGTCCCAGTACGCAGTCGATGTGAACGTGCACGCGCTGGCCCGCTACGCCGCGCTCTGCCAGGAAGCCAACATCGTGCCGATCGTGGAGCCCGAAGTCCTGATGGACGGCGATCACTCCATCGAGCGTTGCTATGAAGTGACCGAGTTCACCCTCAAGCGCCTCTATGCCGAGCTGTTTGACCAGGGCGTGATCCTGGAAGGCACGGTGCTCAAGCCCAACATGGTCATCGCCGGCAAGAAATGCGCCGACCAGGCCAGCCGCGAGGAAGTGGCCGAGATGACGGTCCAGTGCCTTCTGAACACCGTTCCGGCGGCGGTTCCGGGCATCGCCTTCCTGTCGGGCGGTCAGTCTGATGAAGACGCCACCGCGCACCTGAACATCATGAATGAAGGCTTCGACCTGCCGTGGCCGCTGACCTTCTCCTATGGTCGCGCGCTGCAGGCGGCGCCTCTGAAAGCCTGGGGCGGCTCCAATGTCGAAGCCGGCCAGAAAGCCTTCAACCACCGCGCCCGCATGAACGGCCTCGCCGCGCTGGGCGAGTGGAATGAAGGCCTGGAAAGCGAAGGCTAAGCCTCGCTCATGTCATGGCTTGAACCGACCGCCGCCGGGCTCGGCGTGCTCTGCCTGTTCTTTCTGATCCGGCAGAGCATGTGGGCCTGGCCGGTCGGCATCGCCATGACCGGCCTTTACGCCATCATCTTCTTTGATGTCCGTTTGTATTCGGACTTCGGCCTGCAACTGATCTTCTGCGTGCTGCAGGCCTATGGGTGGTGGTTCTGGCTGAGCCATCGCGACAGGGCCGAAGCGAACAGCCAGGCGCCGGTGATCTGGCTGGGGTTTCAGAAGCTTTTGCCCTGGCTGGCGGTTGGCGCTGTCGGCGCTTTGGCGCTGGGGCTGGTCATGGACCGCTTCACCGATGCGGACCTGCCCTATTGGGACGCGATGACCACGAGCTTCAGCCTGGTCGCCCAGTTCATGCTGGCGCGCAAATATCTGGAAAACTGGCTGGTCTGGATCGGCGTGGATGTCGTCGCCATCGGGGTCTACGCCTATAAGGGGCTGATGCTCACCAGCGGGCTCTATGCGCTCTTCCTGCTGATGTGCGTCTGGGGCTTCTGGCAGTGGCGACGTGATTCCGCCGTCGAGCCAGAGGCGGCGCCGGCGCAATGACGACCCCGGTCCATGGCTTCGTTCTGGGCAAGTTCATGCCGCCCCATGCCGGGCACATGTATCTGTGCGATTTCGCCGCCGGCCTGTGTGATCAGCTGACCATACTGGTCTGTTCGCTCGAGCGCGAACCCATCCCAGGCAAGCTGCGCCATGAATGGATGTCCGCGCTCTATCCGGACGCGCGTGTGCTGCATTTCGATCGCGACGTTCCGCAAGAGCCGTCCGAGAGCCCGGACTTCTGGGATATCTGGCGCGAACTGGTGCGCAGCGTTCATCCCGAACCGATCCATCGCGTGTTCGCGTCCGAGGATTACGGCCTGAGGCTGGCGCAGGAGCTGGGCGCCGAGTTCTGGCCCGCGGATCCGGAGCGCGCCTGCCGCCTGGTCAGCGGCACGCAGATCCGTCAGGCCCCGATGGCGCACTGGTCGATGATCGCGCCTCCGGCCCGACCGTATTTCACACGGACCATTGTTCTTCATGGTCCTGAAAGCACGGGCAAGTCCATGCTCGGCCAGGACCTGGCGCGAGCTTTGGGCGGGGCGTATGCGCCCGAATTCGGTCGCACCTGGTGTGAGCTGTACGGGACCGATTGCAGCGCAGAGGATCTTCGCAATATCGCAGCCGGGCAGGCAGCCGCGATCCAGGCCGCTCGCCGGACGGCGGACGGGTTCGTGATTTCGGACACGGACGGGCTGCTGACCGAGGTCTGGTCGCAAATGATGCTCGGCGCTTCTGTCTTCGATCCGTCCCCCGAGCCGGAGGGTGACCTCTATCTTCTCACCGATATCGATCAGCCCTTCGTGGACGACGGGACGCGGGTCTATTCCGATCCGGCCGATCGCGAGCGCTTTTTTGCACTGTCGGTTGAAGCGCTTGAGCGTCAGGGTGTGGACTATGTCCGCCTGTCGGGGAGCTGGGAGCACAGGCGCGTCGTCGCGCTGGACGCAATTTCCCGCCGGTTTCCGCATCTGATCCGTCAGGCGTGACCTTTTGCGGTGTCGCGGTATCGTGACACGTCTGACGCAGACCGGAGAATGACAATGAGCCCGAACCCGTTTGAGCAGGGCGGCGCGCGCTACGCCGCCGGACGCCCGGTCTATCCTGGCAAACTCGCCTTCACGCTGGAGGGGCTCGTCAGCAACCATACCCTGGCGGTCGATGTGGGCTGCGGCACGGGTCAGTTATCCGTTCTTCTGGCGGAGCATTTCAAATCCGTGCGCGCCTTTGATCCCAGCGAAAGCCAGCTTGCCCACGCCCGGCCTCATCCCCGGGTCAGTTACGCCAGGGCCCCGGCCGAGGCGCTGCCGATCGCCAGCGGAAGCGCAAATCTCATCACCGCCGCGCAGGCGGCGCACTGGTTTGACAGGCCGCGCTTTTACGCCGAGGTGCGCCGCATTGCAGCGCCGGGCGCGGTTCTGGCGCTGATCACCTATAACAACGCCGAAGCCGATACCGAAGCGATGAAACCCATAGGCCAGCTCTACCAGGCGCTGGATCCCTGGTGGCGCCCCGAGCGCGAGGATGTGGAGACCGCCTATGCGCGGTTCGACTTCCCGTTTGATGCAATCCCGGCCAAGGGCGGGGCGATCATCCATGACTGGACCTTCGAGGAAATGCGCGCCTATCTGGAAAGCTGGTCTGCCCTGCGCGCTGCGCGGGCGGACGGTGAAGACGAAATGATCAACGGGTATCTGGACAAGGCGCGCAAGGCCTGGGGCGAGGGCGAGATCCGGGTGCGCTGGCCGATCACGATCCGCGCCGGGTTTGTCCACAAGCCTGTCCGCAACTAATCCGCAGCGGCGCGCGGCGACCCCATACTGACAGTCTGTCAGCAAAGGGGTGAACCATGACGGGTCAGGAACTGGTGCGGCGCGCATCCGCGCATCTGGGGCAAGCCTATCAACTGGGCGCGGCCGCCGATCTGGAAGACCCGGACTATGCCGGGCCCTGGGATTGCGCCGACTTCGTCAGCTGGTGCGTGTATCAGACCCACGGGCTGAAGCTGGGGCTGACTGTGGCCGGGCATCCCTATTCCGGCGCCTGGATCAGATGGGCGGAGGACCCGGCGAACGCCATTGATCTTGAAGCCGCTTATGACACGCCCGGAGCGATCCTCGTGCGCCGTCCGCATCATTACGGGTCGGGCCATGTGGCGATCTCTGACGGGCAGGGCGGCACGGTCGAGGCGCGAGGCCAGCGCTATGGCGTTGTCAGGGCCAGGGGGCGGGGACGGGTCTGGGACCTTGCGGGCCTGCCCGTCAGGGCCGAACCCCCTGCGGTTCTGCAGGGTGCGGATTCAGGCCGTTCCTTTTCGCGTTGCGCCGGGTTAGGAGAGGGCTATGGCCGAACTGTATCTCCTCACCCCGCCCAAGATTGACGCTGATTTCGCGGATGTGCTGGCGCGCACGCTGGACGCCGGTCGCGTCTCGGCGCTGCAGCTTCGCTTGAAAGACCAGGGTCAGGACGAGATCGAGGCGCTTGCGCCCAGGCTGATCGAGATCGCGCACCAGCGCGGAGTTTCCGTGATCATGAATGATGATCCCGTTCTGGCGGCGAAGCTGGGGTGTGACGGCGTCCATATCGGTCAGGAGGATGGCTCGATCAAGCAGGCGCGCGCGGCGGTGGGGCCAAAGGGCATTGTCGGCGTCACCTGTCATGACAGTCGCCATCTGGCCATGCTGGCGGGCGAGCAGGGCGCTGATTACGTCGCGTTCGGCGCTTTTTTCGACACCGCCACGAAATCGCCCAAGACCCGCGCTGATCTGGACATCCTGGTCTGGTGGACCGAGCTTTTCGAACTGCCCTGCGTCGCGATCGGGGGAATAACCCTGGAGAACGCCTCCGAGGTGATCGCGGCCGGGGCCGATTATATTGCAGTGTGCGGCGGGGTCTGGTCGCACCCCGAAGGACCGGAGGCCGCATGCGCCGGCTTGTCTCAACTCTTGGATTGATCCTCGCGCTCGGCGGCGCCGCCTGGGCGCAGGAAGACGCGCCCACGGTTCCGACCGCTGAACAGGTTGAGGACGGCGTCCCGTCTCAGGCCGACTTGCCGCCCCTGCCGGAAGGCCTGGCGGAGGACTTCGCCCGTGACGCCAGCGGCGATGCCGTCGAAGGGCGCTCCCAGACCAATTCGGCCATGGCGAGCGCCTCTGCAGCCTATCTGGTCGGTGATTTCCAGGGCGCGCTCATTCATGCTCAGCGTGCGGCGGCGGGCGGTGAAGCGCGCGGCGCGACGCTGGCGGGCCATATCCGGCTTCATGGCCTGACCGGGGAAGCGAGTGATGAAGACGCCGTGCGCTGGTTCCGTCGCGCGGCGGAACTGGGTGAGCCGGACGCCCTGATCATCCTGTCGCGCCTCGCCAGCGAGGGCCGTGGCGGCCTCCAGGCCTGGCAGTCGCGCGAATTTCTGGCGCAGGCGGCGGAAGCAGGCGATGCGCGCGCCGCCCATGAGTATGGCCTGTACCTGATGGAGCGAGGTGATCCGGGCGCGGCGAGCGAAGCGCTGAACTGGCTGCAGCTGGCTGCGGAAAGCGGGCGCTTCGAGGCGTATGGCGATTACGCCTTTGCGCTCGCGGACTGGGACCATGGTCCGCATGATCTCGAGGCGGCGCGAGTCTGGTATGTGCGAGCGGGCGAGGCGGGCGATCCCAGCTCCGCGCTGATCGCCGGACTGATGCTGATGGAGGGTGAAGGCGGCGAGGCGGATGAAGCCGCAGGCGCCCGGATGATCCGGATGGCCGCCGAATATGGCCTCCCCGCCGCCATGGGCCAGCATGCGCTTCTGCTCTATCAGGGCGTGGCGGACCGCGCCCCCAATCCCTCGGAAGCTGTGGACTGGGCGCGACAGGGCGCCGAGGCGAATGATCCCGACAGCCAGTTCCTTCTGGCCTACGCACTGGCGACGGGGGATGGCGCGCCGCGGGATCTCGAGCGCGCCTATTACTGGGTGCTCCGCGCAGCCGCTCCGCGGGGCGGACGCACGCCGGAAGACTTTGATCGCGATCGTCTGGAGGCGAGCCTGGAAAACGCCCTGCCGGAGGCGGTTCTGGAGCGGGTGCGGGTCGAAGCAGCAGTGGAATCGAGCCCCTTCTAGAGTGTGCGACGGGGCGGATTCTGACGCACAGCTTGCCCGTCAGGGGTCTCCCTGTTAAACGAGCGCGGCTGAATTACAGGGCGGCGCTGGTGGTTTGTGCGGCGCGCCCGTTCCAGGAACGGACCTTCCGATGAAAATCAACGGCAATGAAATCAAGCCCGGCAACGTGATCAAGCACCAGGACACCCTGTGGGTGGCGGTGAAAGCGGATCACGTGAAACCGGGCAAGGGCGGCGCGTTCGCCCAGGTCGAACTGAAGAACCTGCTCGACGGTCGCAAGCTCAATGAACGCTTCCGCTCTGCGGACAAGGTCGAGCGCGTGCGCCTCGAGCAGAAAGACCACCAGTTCCTCTATCCCGAGGGCGAGATGCTGGTTTTCATGGACACCGAGACCTATGAGCAGACCAATCTGCCCATCGATTTCGTGGGCGAGGACCGTGCGGCCTATCTGACCGACGGCATGATGGTCGTTCTGGAAATCTACGAAGAGAAGCCGATCGGCATCGAGCTGCCCAAGCATGTGGAGCTCGAAGTCATTGAGACCGAGCCGGTGGTCAAGGGCCAGACGGCGGCGAACTCGTTCAAGCCCGCCATCCTGACCGGCAATGTGCGCACCGCGGTTCCGCCTTTCGTGGGCGTGGGCGAGCGCATCGTGGTGGCCACCGAGGACGGTTCCTACGTCCGTCGCGCGGAGTAGATCTTGGCTCAGGTATCCGCACTGATGCAGGTCATGACCGACGCGGTCCGCAAAGCGGGCCGCCGTCTGGCGCGTGACTTTGGTGAAATCGAGAACCTTCAGGTCTCCAAGAAGGGCCCGGCGGACTTCGTCACCGCGTCCGACATGAAGTCTGAAGAGATCCTGTTTGAGGTCCTGTCCAAGGCGCGTCCGGGCTATGGCTTCCTGATGGAAGAGCGCGGCGTTGTTGAAGGCACCGACCGCTCCCACCGCTGGATCATTGATCCGCTGGACGGCACGCTGAACTTCATGCACGCCCAGCCGCACTTCGCCATCTCGGTGGCGCTGGAGCGCGAGGGCGAGATTGTGGCGGGCGTAGTCTACAACCCCGCGACCGACGAGCTGTTCCACGCCGAGAAGGGCCGGGGCGCCTATATGAATGACCGCCGTCTGCGCGTGGCCGAGCGCCGCGACCTGCATGACTGCGTCATCGCCACCGGCATGCCGTTCTTCGGCAAGAAGGGGCACGCCCAGTTCCTCAAGGAATTGCACCAGATCATGCCGATGACGGCCGGCGTGCGCCGCTATGGCGCAGCGTCGCTCGATCTGGCCTGGACGGCGGCGGGCCGGTTTGACGGCTTCTGGGAACGCAATCTGAAATCCTGGGATATCGCCGCCGGCCTGGTGCTCGTGCGTGAGGCGGGCGGCTTCGCCGGCGCCATTGATCCTGGCACCGATGTGCTCGAGACCGGCCATATCGCCGCCGGCAATGAGAGGGTGATCAAGGAGTTGCGCGAGATGCTGGCGAAAGCCGCCAGCTAGGCGCGTTCTTGTGCGGAACGTCGTGCGGGTCCGGCGTCAGGCCAGCTCCCGCGCGGCGCGTCCAGCCAGCCCTTGAAGGCTCGGTCCGGCGCGGCCGCCGGAACGCCATGGGCCCAGAACTCGTTATGCACACTGAAAAGCCCGGGCGTAATCACGGCGCGGATCGGCATGGCCGGCTGCGCAGCATCGACCCGCGTTTCAAGCGATAGCGGCCAGAACCGGCACCCTTTGCGGTGCGCCAGTTCGGCGCCGTCCACAACAAGCCGCGCCTGCGCCCAGCCCCACAATGTGAAGCCGCACTCCAGCACGATGTCGTGCTGGTTGATCCGGTATGTCCAACGCTTCAGTCTGAGCGGCATGGCGGATCCTGGTGCTGCGATGCAACATTGCTCTGAATAGGGTTAACGCCGCTTAAGGTTTCAGGCAAGGCAAACCGTTCGCCAGCGGGGAAAAGAAATTTGAGTGTGGGTCGGGCTTGAGCCGCATCCTTGCCTCATTCCCGCCAAGACCCTTGCGTTTGATGGCGGGGTAGGCCAAGCCTGCAGAAGTGCTGACGCGCCAGATGAGGGAGCTGCGCTGAATGGCTGATCCGAAAGCTTCGCGCCGCAAGGCCCGGTTCACCGGGCCCGGGAATTACATTCTCTGGATGATCGTGTTCCTGGCGGTCGTGGTGCTGCTGGCCGCGCTCCTGAACCAGCCGCTGATCCTGGCGTTCGAGGCGAACCCCGCCATTAATGGCCTGATCCTGGGCGTGCTGTTCATCGGCATCCTCTACACCTTCCAGCAGGCGCTCGCCATCGGGCCGAGCGCGCGCTGGCTGGTGCGCCTGAACGAGGCGGATCACCCCGACCAGCTGCCCAGCCCGCCCGCCATGATCGCCCCCATGGCGGCGCTGATCACCGATGCGGCCGATGGCCGGTCCCGCCTGTCGGCGGCGTCGGCTCGCGTGGTGCTGGACTCGGTCGCCGCCCGCATGGCGGAAAGCGGGGCCTTCACCCGGTATTTCGGGCGCCTGCTGATCTTTCTCGGTCTGCTGGGCACGTTCTGGGGCCTGTTGCAGGTGGTGGGCAATGTGGGCGACGCCGTGCGCGCGGTGTCCGCCAGCTCCACCGGCGCCGGGGAAACGGACGCCATGGCCCTGATGAGCGCGATCGAGGAGCCCATTGCGGGCATGGGCACGGCGTTCGCGTCATCGCTCTTCGGTCTGGCCGGCTCCTTGATCATCGGCTTTCTCGAGCTGCAGGCCAGCCGGGCGCAGAACCGCTTCTACAACGAGGTGGAGGAATGGCTCTCCTCGATTTCCCGCCTCGCCAACGCCGGCCCGCAAGGCGCCAGCCCGGATGAGGGCGGCGGCTCGGGCGCCTATGTGGGCGCGCTTCTGGAGCAGAGCGCGGATGCGCTGGACCGGCTGACCCACACGCTGGAGCGTCATACGCGCCAGCTGGAAACCATCATGGCTCGATTTGCGGATGATGCGGCGGAAAGCCAGCGCGAAAGCGCGCGGCTTCTGCGCGATGAGATCAAGGTTCTGGTGCGCGCGCTTGAGGCGCAGGCGCGCCTGAACCGGGATCGCGGTTCGGATCGGAACGAGTAAGCCATGGCGCTCCCCCGGCACCTGCAGAGCGGACAGGCCGACTCCGGCGATTACTGGCCGGGCTTCGTGGATGCGCTGGCGACGCTGCTTCTGGTCATCGTCTTCTTGCTGGCGGTGTTCACGGCGGGCCAGTTCGCGCTGTCCCAGGCGCTGACCGGCCGCGACGAACAGCTCGCCGAGCTCAACGGACGTCTGGCGACCCTGGCTGAAGAGCTGAACCTGGCCCAGAGCGAGAATGAACGTCTCAGCCTGCGGGTCAGCACCCTGACTCAGGAAAATGGCGCCTTGGCGGAAACCAATGCCGGCCTGACCAGTCAGATCGCCGGTCTGCAGGAGGGGCTCGCGGCCGCCCGTTCCAGCCTGGCGGAGGAAGAGGCGCTCAATGAAGAGGCGCAGGCCACTGTTGCGCTTCTGAACAATCAGATGGCGGCCCTGCGCGAAGAGCTGGCGCGTCTCAATGAGGCGCTCAACGCCTCCGAGGCGCGCGAGGCCGAGCTTGAGGCCGAAGTGGTCAATCTGGGCCGTCGCCTCAATGCGGCCCTGGCGAGCGAAGTGGCTCGGCTGGCGCGCTATCGCTCCGAATTCTTCGGCCGTTTGATCGAGGTCCTGGGCGATCGGTCCGGTGTTCGCGTGGTGGGCGACCGGTTCGTGTTTGAAACCGACGTGCTTTTCGCATCGGGCTCGGCCGAGCTGAGCGAGGAGGGGCGGCGCTCGCTTGCTCCCATCGCAGACGCCATCATCCAGCTCACAGATGAAATCCCGGATGATCTTGACTGGGTGTTGCGCGTGGACGGGCATACAGACCGCGTGCCGCTGGGGCCCAACGCGCCGTTTGAGTCCAACTGGGAGCTGTCGACGGCGCGGTCGCTGTCGGTGATCGCCTATTTCGAAAGCCGCGGCGTGCCGCCGCGTCGCCTGCTGGCAGCGGGCTTTGGCGAGCATTATCCCATTGCCGAGGGGCGGACCCAGGAGGCCTATGCCCGCAACCGGCGGATCGAACTGAAACTGACCTCGCGTTAGGATTCTGTTAGCCATAATCTCAAGTCGGCCCGGCTTAATCTTTGAGTAAGTCCTTGTATTTCCGCCATATGACTCAGGGCGCTTGAAACAGCGTAATTCGGGGTGTATACACCGCGCCTCAATTCATGCAGATTTCCACTTGCGGGCGGCTTCAACGGCCGCCCGCGAGCGTAAAGAGGGCCGGAGCGGCACGATGAAACAGGACACCCACCCCGACTATCACTTCATCGAAGTGGTGCTCCCGAACGGTTCGCGCTTTAAGACCCGTTCTACCTATGGTAAAGAAGGCGCTGTGCTGCAACTGGACATTGATCCGTCCACGCACCCGGCCTGGACTGGCGGCAACCAGACCCTGCTGGATCGTGCGGGTCGCGTGTCCAAGTTCAAAGACAAGTTCAAAGGCTTCGGCGTTTAAGGCCCAATCCCCCCTCGATCGGGCAGAGCTTGGCTCCGTTGAAGTCTTTCGAGGAACGCCCGCAGTCTCCCCTCGGCTGCGGGCGTTTTTCTCGCCTTCTTTGACGTTCCGTTCGAGGGGGTTCTGCCTT
>NZ_DJIQ01000003.1:0-18236 GCF_002433705.1 Oceanicaulis sp. UBA6590 | reverse complement strand
TCTAGCTATCGCTGAAGGCGGCCGAGAGCTGGGAGAGCTGGTTGGCGACCGGGTTCTCGACCGGCTTGAGCTCGGCCTCGAACAGCGAGTCGTCCAGGCGCATCAGACGTTCATGCAATTCGCGCGCGCGCAGCGCCAGATCCCCGAGGCGCGGCGGACAGGGATCATCCCCGGCCGGCCAGGTCGGCGGGCTGAACTTGTTGGGCGAGAGGCGATAGCGCTCCTCGGCGGCTTCGCGCGGGCTCATATCGCCCTCGGCGACGGCGCGCTGGGTCAGGAGCCAGGACGCGCATTGCATCAGCTGGGTGGTCAGCCCCATGGATTCAGACGCATATGCCAACGCGCCCGAGCGGCCCAGACGCTTGGCGTCATCCCGGCCGGGGCCATCCAGATAGGCCGCAGTTTCCTCCACCAGATCCATGCCGTCACGGAACAGACGGCGGAACATTTCGGAATCCGCAAAATCGGAAACCCGAGCGGCGGTGCTGGCGGCGTGAGGCGTGACCGGGGTCATGGCAGTATCCGTTCTGTCTCGTTACGCGTCATCTCAAGAGTGTGTACGAACTCTTAAGCAAGGCTGGGGCCAGTCTCGCCCGCTAGTCTCCGCCTGGGGTCTTGAAAAAGGCTTCCGCTGCTGAGAGGCCGGCCTTCTTCTGCTTGATCGCCGCTTCGGTCCGTCCCATTTCCTGACGTAAGACTTCAAGCCGTTCGGTGAGCTGTTCGACACCCAGTTCGCTCAGATCCTCGCCGGGGACCAGCGCTTCATTGCGGGAGGTCAGCGGTTCATCGTGAAACATGGCGTCGCTCTCCTCATTGGCGGACAGGACGACAGATACTAGTGCATTAACCCTCGGGAGTCCCGTTCATGAATCCGATTTCATCACGCATCGTCACGGCGCCGGAACCCGGCGGTCCCGAAAAGCTGGTGGTCAAACAGGTCGAACTGGCGCCGCCGGCTGCCGGTGAAGTGCTGATCGATGTGGCGGCGAGCGGGATCAACCGGCCTGACGTGTTCGAACGGATGGGGTTCTATCCGGCGCCGGACGGCGCGCCTGAAGGACTGGGCCTTGAGGTGTCGGGCACGGTGCGCGCTGTGGGTGACGGGGTCACTCGCTACAAGGCGGGCGATCCGGTGGTGGCGCTGGTGTCAGGCGGCGGCTACGCCGATGTCGCGCGGGCGAAGGCGGGCAGCGTCCTGCCGGCGCCGAAGGGCGTCGACCTGGTCGAGGCCGCGGGGCTGCCTGAAACCGTCTTTACGGTCTGGACCAATGTCTTTGACGCCGGCGCGCTCAAGCCCGGCGAACGCCTGCTTGTTCATGGCGGGGTCAGCGGCATCGGCTCCACCGCCATCCAGATGGCCAAGGCCCAGGGCGCTTATGTGATCGCCACCGCCGGCGGTCCGGACCGGGCGCAGGCCTGTCTCGATCTCGGCGCGGACCGGGCGTTCGACTATCACGCCGAGGACTGGTCCGCTGCGATCAGGGCGGAAGGCGGCGCCGATGTGATCCTCGACATGGTCGGCGGCGACTATGTGCAGAAGAACCTCAATTGCCTGAACCGGTTCGGGCGCATCGTCATGATCGCCTTCCTCAAGGGCAGCCGGGTCGAGCTGGATCTGATGGGATTGATGCTCAAGCGCCAGACCCTGACGGGCTCGACCCTTCGCTCACGCTCTGATGAGGAGAAGGCCGATATCGCCCAAGCGGTTCTAACGCATGTCTGGCCCTGGATCGAGGCGGGCAAGGTGCGTCCTCTGATCGATTCCACCTTTGCTCTTGATGACGTCGCCAAGGCGCATGCGCGGATGGATGCGGGCGGCCATGCGGGCAAGATCCTGCTGATTCCCTAGCGTGACAGGGGTGTTTCCAGCGCGTGACAAGCGCGCTATAAGGAGGGTCACACTCTCCCTCTTCATCGTGAGTACGAGATGAGGGGCGGTCGACGGAAACAACCCGGCGGTCCGCGCCGGGTTTTCTTTTGTTTCGTGTACGAGGACTGACATGGCCGAGATTCTCATGCCCAAGGCGACGGCGGTCTGGCTGGTGGACAACACCGCGCTGAGCTTTGAACAGATCGCTGATTTCACCGGGCTGCACCATCTTGAGATCAAGGGCATTGCGGATGGCGATGTGGCGGCTGGCGTGCGCGGTTCCGACCCGGTCGCATCCGGCCAGCTCGATCGCGCTGAACTGGACAAGGCGGAAGCGGACCCGGCCTACCGGATGACGGCCTCCAAGCCGAAATACGCCGAGCTTCAGGAACGCAAGAAAGGCCCGCGCTACACCCCGCTGTCGCGCCGCCAGAACCGTCCGGACGCCATCGCCTGGCTGGTGCGCAATCACCCCGAGCTGACCGATGCTCAGATCTCCAAGCTGATCGGCACCACCAAGACGACCATCGAGGCGGTGCGCGAGCGCACGCACTGGAATTCGCCCAACATCAAGCCGACCGACCCGGTGACGCTGGGGCTGTGCACCCAGATCGATCTGGATGCTCAGGTCTCCAAGGCGTCCGCACGTCGCAAGCAGATGGAAGAGGATGGCCAGGTCATCATCGAGGAGGACACCCTCAAGCCGGCCGATGATCAGGACATGGATTCAGCCAATGCGCCGACGACGCTCGACGAGCTGTTCGGCAAGCCCAAGGGCGACAACGAATAGACCTTGCATCACCCTGAAGTTTCGAAAGCCCGGCTGTTCAGGCCGGGCTTTCCTGTTTGCGGCAGGCGCAGCCGTGCAGAAGAATTGACCCGCTCTTCTTTGATTGATAATCACTCTCAAAATCAATCAAGCCTGCGAAGGGTCTTCCCATGTTCAAGCTCCATGCCCTGATGGGCGGCGTCGCGCTGTCTGCGCTTGTGCTCTGCGCTCCCGCCTCCGCCCAGACTGCCGATGATGCACAGGACGTCATCATCGTCACCGGCTCTCAGGTGGAGCTCAATCAGGTGTTCGAGGGCGGTCAGGTGGCGCGCGGCGCCCGCAACGGTCTGCTGGGCAATGTCGATTTCCTGGACTCCCCTTTCACCACCACCGCCTACACCGCTGAGCTGATCGAGAACCAGCAGGCGCGGGGCATTGGCGACGTCCTCGCCAACAATCCGCAAGTGCGTCTGGCCAAGGGCTTCGGGAACTTCCAGGAGCTCTATGTCGTCCGCGGCTTCCCGGTCTATTCCGATGACATGACGCTGAACGGCGTCTACGGCATCCTGCCGCGCCAGTATGTGGCGGCTGAACTGGTCGAGCGCGTTGAAGTGTTCTCTGGCGCGAATGCGTTCCTGAATGGCGCGGCCCCGGGCGGCTCCGGCGTGGGCGGGGCGTTCAACCTGGTGCCCAAGCGCGCCGGTGAAGACGATCTCACGCGCGTCACGCTGGGCTTTGAAGGCCGCTCCCATGGCTATGCCGCGCTCGATCTGAGCCGCCGGTTCGGCGCTCAGGACGAGCTGGGCGTGCGTTTCAACGGCGCGCTGCGTGATGGCGAGACCGCCATCGAGGATCAGGACCGCTCCCTGAACCTCTTCACGCTGGGGCTGAGCTATGAAACCGATCGCATCCGCCTGTCTGCGGACCTAGGCTGGCAGGACCACCATATTGACGCGCCGCGTCCGCAAGTGACCCCGCTGGGCGCCATTCCGTCCGTGCCGGATGCGGATGTGAACTACGCCCAACCCTGGACCTATACCGACGAGCAGCAGCTGTTCGGCGTCGTGCGGGCCGAGATGGATTTCAGCGATGTCGTCACGGGCTGGCTGGCCGTGGGCGCCCGCGACGGGGAAGAGGAAAACGTGCTCGCCAATCCGAGTGCGGGGGCGTCCGGCGTCACTTCGGCCTATCGCTTTGACAATGCGCGCGTGGATCAGGTGATCAGCGCCGATGCCGGCCTGCGCGCCGATGTCTGGACCGGCGAGATCGGTCACCGTCTGGTGGCGTCTGTCTCCGGCATTCACAGCGAGTCCGACAATGCCTACGCGTTCTCCAATTTTGCGGGCTTTGCGGGCGATCTGAACGATCCCTTCGCCGCGCCCCAACCGGCGGCGGACTTCTTTGTCGGGGGCGATCTCGATGATCCGGGCAAGACGGAAGAAGTGACCAATTCGAGTTTCGCCCTCGCCGACACGATGAGCCTTCTGGACGGCCGGGTGCTCGCGACCCTGGGGCTGCGCTGGCAGACCATCGACACGGCGAGCTTTGACTACAACACCGGAGCCGAGCTGAGCGCGTATGATGATGATGCGATCACCCCGGCCCTTGGCGTGGTCTATCGCGCCTCTGACGCCGTCTCGCTCTACGCCAACTATGCCGAAAGCCTGCAGCCGGGCCAGATCGCGCCCGCAAGCTCGGGCGGCGTCGTGATCGTCAACGCCGGCGAGGTGCTCTCTCCCTTCCGCGGCGAGCAGATGGAAGCGGGCATCAAGTATGACGGCGGCAATTACGGCGTCACTGCGAACCTGTTCGAGCTGACCCAGCCGAACGCCATCGTGGTGGGCGACCGCTTCACCGATGATGGCGAGCAGCGCACCCGCGGCGCCGAGCTGACGGTGTTCGGCGAACCGGTCGAAGGCCTGCGCCTGATCGGTGGCGCGACCTGGCTTGAGTCCGAGCAGGCCAGAACCCAGGGCGGTCTCAATGAAGGCAATGCGGCTGTGGGCGTGCCGGAATTCCAGGCCAGCTTCAACGCGGAATGGGACGCCAGCTTCCTGCCGGGTCTCGTTCTCGAAGGGCGCGTGATCTATACCGGCGAGCAGTACGCCAGCGCGGACAATACGCTGGAAATCCCCGCCTGGGCGCGCTTTGACGCCGGCGTGCGTTACAGCTTCGAGGCGCAAGGTCATCCGGTTGCCCTGCGCGCGCGGGTGGAGAACCTGCTCGATGACGACTATTGGGCCTCGACCGGCGGTTATCCGGGCGCGAACTATCTGGTGCAGGGCGAGCCGCGCACCGTTCGCGTGTCGGTGAGCACCGACTTCTAGGCGAGGCGAGATGTCCCGATCGGCGATCCGGATCTGGAGCGGCATTCACACCTGGACGTCCCTGGTGTGCACGCTCTTCCTGCTCATGCTGTGCGTGACCGGATTGCCGATCATCTTCCATGACGAGTTCGAGGCGGCGCTGAACCCGTCCGAATTCACGCCGGGCAATCCCGACGGCCCAATGCTGGATCTCGATCAGATCCTGGATCGCTCGCTGGAAAACCGACCGGGCGAAGTCCCGCTCTTCATGAGCTTTGACATCGACCGCCCCGTGGTGAACGTCACCACCGGGCCGACGCCGGATGCGCCGGGCGGGGCGATGTGGTTCGAGCGGTTTGACCAGACGGACGGCTCCATCGTCGCGGCTCCCGCCGACGCGGGCGGGATCATGGATTTCCTGGTCCAGCTGCATACCGACATGTTCCTGGGGCTGCCCGGCAAGCTGTTTCTGGGCGCCATGGGGCTCAGCTTCCTGCTCGCCGTTCTTTCGGGCGTGGTGCTCTACTGGCCGTTCATGCGCAAACACCGGTTCGGCATGCTGCGGCTGGAGCGGTCCGCGCGCACCCGCTGGCTCGACTATCACAACCTTCTCGGCGTGATCACGCTGGGCTGGGTGATGGTTGTGGGCGGCACCGGAGTGATCAACACTCTCGACGATGTCATCTACGGCTATTGGCGCGACGCCGCGCTTGCGGATCTGATCGCCGAGTATCCTGATCGCGCTGTCCCGTCGCCGGATGAGATGGCGTCGCTCGATCAGGCGGTGACCGCCGCGATCGAGGCCGCACCGAACATGACCTTGCAGTTTGTGGCGTTTCCGGGCGGGACCTTCTCGACGGACTTCCACTACGCCATCTTCCTGCATGGCGACACGCCGCTGACCGAGCACCTGATTGCGCCGGTGCTGGTGGATGCGGTGACAGGCGAGGTTGCAGGCCTGCGCGAAATGCCCTGGTACGCCAAGGCGCTGGCGCTGTCTCAACCCTTGCATTTTGGCGATTACGCCGGCCTGCCGCTGAAGATCCTCTGGGCCCTGCTCGACCTTCTGACCATCGTGGTGCTGATCAGCGGGCTGTATCTGTGGGCCGTACGCAAGGGCTATCTCAGGGGCGCCCGCCGCAGCTCTGCAGAGGTTCCGGCATGAGCCGGTTCTGGCGCGTCTTCGGCTGGCCGCTGGTCATCCTCGGGATCAGCCTGGCCGGGCTGGTCCTCTCCCTGATCGGAAATGGCGTCTGGGATGCGGCGGGCTGGGTCGGCCTGTTCAGCCCGCTCGCCATCCTGGTCTGGGCGCGCTTTGTCCGCGCGCGCTCAAGGACCTAGTCCTCGTAGTCCTCGGGCTTCATCGTGTAATTGAGCGCCAGACGCCCGCCATCGGCGTAGATGCATTCGCCGGTGATGTAGCTCGCATCCTTGTTGGCGAGGAACCAGGCGACGCCTGCGATTTCGTCGGGATCGCCGAGACGGTTGAGCGGTGTGCGCGACAGGATGCGCTGCATGGCCTCGCGGTCATCCGCGACCGCCTTGAGAATGTCGGTGTTGATCGAGCCCGGCCCGATGGCGTTCACCCGCACGCCCCAGGGCGCCAGCGCCAAGGCCATGGACTTGGTCATCTGGTTCAGCGCGCCCTTGCTCATCGTGTAGGCAAGCTGGTCGGGCAGGGAGACCACGGCGTTCACCGAGCTCATATTGATGATGGCGTAGCGCTTGCGGCAGTCCTCGGCGCGGGTCTGTTCGTCCTCGATCTGCTCGATCATCTGCTTGGACGCGGCCTTGGCCACTAGGAAGGCGCCGCGCAGATTGACGTCCATCACGGCATTGAAGTCGTCAAAGGACAGATCCAGCACATCGCCCTTGGCCAGGGTGGCGGCGTTGTTGATCAGGATGTCCACCCGGTCAAAAGCCGAACGGGTCTCGGCCATGAGGTTGGCGACGGCCAGCTTGTCGGAGACATCACAGCTGACGAAGAGCGCGCGCTCCTTGCCGGCGTTCAGGGTCTCCACCAGCGCTTCGCCCGCCTCATCATCAATATCGGCGACCACGACGCGCAGGCCTTCCTCGACGAAGCGTCGGGCGCAGGCGGCGCCAATGCCCTTGGCGCCGCCGGTGATGATGGCCACGCGATCAGATACGGCCATGAGAGATCTCCACTTCCCAAAATCGGCGGCGATCAAACAGCCGCCGGACGGTTCTGTAAACCGCTCAGTCAGTCACCATCGACAGGGCTCAGGGCGTGTTGTTGAAAACCCGCTCATAATCAGCGGTCACTTCAGGATCATCCGGGGCCTGCTCGTGAGCGAGGGCGAAGAGGCGGCGCGCCTCTTCGGTCTCCCCGATCTGCTCGAGCGCAGAAGCGAGCGAATGGGTGATCGAGCCTTCCTCGGGCGCAGCCTCGGACGCGGCCCGGCAGGTGGACAACCCGTCCGCAGCGCGACCATCCTTCACCAGCGCCCAGCACAGCGCATTGAGCGCACCCGGATCCTCGGGGGCGAGCGCGACAGCTTCGCGGGCATCCTCGACCGCCATTTCAGTGAGCGCCATCTCGACGAAGGCGGCCGAGCGCCCGATCCAGGCCGACGCATAATCGGGTTCGGCGCGCACGGCGGCGTCAAAGGCGGCGACGGCCTCTTCGGGGCGATGAAGATCAAGATAGGCCGAGCCCGCCAGCACGGCGGTGAAACCGTCTTCCGGAATGCGCGCCAGGGCGATCTCGAGATCGGTGATCGCGTCCTCGGGGCGGTCAAGCTGCAGATAGGCGGCGGCGCGATTGCGGCGGATCAGCGGATTGTCGACATCCCCGTCATTGGCTTCGACCAGCGCGAAGATCTGGTTGTAGGCGATCAGCGCCTCTTCGGAGCGGGTCGCGGCCAGGTAGGCGGCGCCCAGGCGCGCGCGCAATTCCGCTTCTTGCGGCCAGTCATAGAACTGGTCCGCCAGACAGGCTTCAAAGGCCTCAATGGCCGCTTCGGCGTCATTGGCGGAGAGGGCGGCATAACCGTCGGGGCAGATCTCTTCGCGAGACTGGGCCTCAGCAGCGGCCATGGACAGGCAGACTGCTGCAAGAATCGTCAGAAGGCGGACAGGTTGAAGCACGGTCGGATTCGATCTCGGCAGGGGTCAAAAGAAAAGGGCGGACGTAATGTCCGCCCTTTGCAATCAGGCTAGCAGCTCGCGCCGTTATTGTCGTCGTCTGAGCGCTTCGATCTCTTCTTTAAGTTTAAGTTTCTGTTTTTTAAGGGAGGCGATCTGCAGGGTGTCGGTGGAAGGGCGTTTCATTTCTTCGACAATCAGGTGGTCCAGTTTGTCGTGGCGGGCGTCCAGTTCACGAATACGCGCGTCAGTGGCCATCAATGCCTCCCTTGCTGTAGGACGTACATTGAACCATTTGATAGCGCGGTCTGACAATTCAAATTCGATTGCGACATTTTAACGGAGTTAACTCGCAGTGACGGATGTGACGCCTGATCGGCTCGTGGTTGGAATTTCTGGCGCTTCGGGCGTGATTTACGCCATGCGCGCTCTCGAGGCGCTCCGGCAATTAGGTGTGGAAAGTCATGTGGTGGCCTCCAAGGCGGCCGAAATGACCTTGTCCTACGAGCTGGGAGAGAAGCCCTCGATCCTGCGCGATCGGGCGAATTATCTGTACAAGCAGGCCGATGTGGGCGCTTCGATCGCTTCGGGGTCCTTCAAGACCCGCGGCATGCTGATTGCGCCCTGCTCGGTGCGCACGATGAGCGAGATCGCCACCGGGGTCACGTCCTCGCTGCTGACCCGGGCGGCCGATGTGGTGCTCAAGGAGCGGCGTCTGCTGGTGCTGATGGTGCGAGAGACGCCGTTTCATCTGGGCCATTTGCGCACCATGACCCAGCTGACCGAGATGGGGGCCGTGATCCTGCCTCCCTTGCCCGCGTTCTATGCCCACCCCAAAAGCGTGGATGACATCGTCAACCAGTCCGTCGGCCGGGCGCTGGATCTGTTCGGACTCGATTGGGACGCGACCAGGCGCTGGGGTGAGGATCTCGAACAGGGCCGCCGTCCCCAGGCGCGGACGAACCGGTGAGCGCCTTCTGGAATTTCTCGGTCCGGCTGTACGCCCAGGCGGGCGTGAAGCCCGCCTGCCTGTCCTTGCAGGCGGCCGGCATGGACGTGAATGTCGGTTTGTGGATCATCTGGGCCTGTGTGAACGGACGCGATCCGGGACCGGCGCTCGGGCAGGCGGTGGAGCTGTCCGCCCTGTGGAGCGCACAGGTGGTCAAACCGCTGCGAAGCGCGCGGGACCATCTCAAGCATCCGATGGCGGGCGTGAATGCAGAGGCCGCCCTGAGCTTGCGCAAGAGCGTGCTCGCCGCCGAGCTCGAAGCGGAAAAACTCGAGCAGCACGGGCTTGAGGCTTTGACCCATGCCTGCCCGGAAACAGACGTTTCTGACCGGCGCGATCTGGCTCTGAAACGGCTGCAGGATTACGCCGCCCGGCTCGGTTCGAGTGCGGCGAGCGCAGGGGCGTTTGTGGAAAACGTTTTCGAGGCGACCAAAAATGTGTAATATGGGTCTCCTCGAAACGAAGTGAGCGCAAGCGTTACGCTCTGGCGCCCGAGGTTTTTTCGACAATCCACTCAGCCGGATGGGTCCGGCTTGCGTCTGATTGAAGAGGTCGGTCACGGCAATGGACGGCGAGTTCGACGAAACCGCGCTCAAGCGCAGGCTCGAAGATCTGCAGATCGAACACCGCACCCTGGATGAAGAGGTGTCGGCTCTGGCGGCGTGCGGCGTGTCCGACCAGCTCAAGCTCGTGCGTCTCAAGCGCCGCAAGCTGGCGCTGAAGGACGAGATCTATCGTCTGGAAGACATTCTGAACCCCGACATCATCGCCTAGGCGAGACGATCTAGCCTGTCGCGCGGGTCTTGCTGGCCTGTTTGTGCGCATACATGGCGGCGTCTGCGGCGGCCAGCGCATCTTCAGGCGCAACGCCATGCGACAGCGCATGCACGCCCCATGCGGCGCCGAGCTTGAGTGGTTTGCCGTTATGCGTGATCGAGGCGTCGGAGATCGCCTTTGACAGGTCGTTGGCCTTCTGGCGCGCTGCGCTTTCCGGCGTCAGGGTCAGCACGATGCCGAATTCATCCCCGCCCAGCCGGCCGACCGCATCGGTTTCCCGCACATGATCGGTGATCAGGTTGGCCACCTGCTCGAGCGCGGCGTCGCCTGCGGCATGGCCATGCTCATCATTGATCTGTTTGAAGCCGTTGAGATCAATATAGATCAGGCTCGACGGCGCGCCATGACGCTCCGCCAACGCCAGCGCTTTTGAGACTTCCCGCAAGAAGGCGCGGCGGTTGAAGACCGGAAGCAGGGCGTCCCGGTCCGCGAGACTCTCCAGATCACGAATGCGGCCGCGCAAGGCTTCGGTCTCGCGTCGCAGCTGGTCCACTTCGCCCATCAGGGACAGGAGGGCGCGCTGCACATTCGGGGTCAGCTCGGCTTCGGGCACGCCCATGATGGACGCGCTATCGGTGGGCGCACTCGTCCCCTTGGGCGCAGCAGACGTGCGCGGGGTCTCCTCACGACGACCCACCGGGCCGGCGCCAGCGAGCGGGCCGCCGGATCGAATTCGCATGTCGCGGGCTCCATGAGACTGGTCTCGCCCGTTAAGCCTCGGTGGTTGTGGTAAAAAAAACGTTCATTCTCGCCAGGTGGACGTCTGCCTGAACGGGCGGGTTGTGATTTCAGGCAGTCATGAATTATTGAAATGAGGGCGTCCCTGGTCATTATGAGGACATGTCGGCTCGATGAGGGTTGGCTGCGATCCTTGGAGAGCCCTGTGTCAGACCGTTCTGAAACATTCATGCCCAATCTGGTCGTGGAGCATGTTGCGCCGATCAACCAGGACGCGCTCGCCCCCTTGCGACGGATGACGCACAAGCCGCGCATCCTGCTGCTCTACGGCTCCTTGCGCGAGCGCTCCTTCTCACGGTTTGCGGCGCTGGAAGCCGCGCGTCTCTTGGAGATGTTCGGCGCCGAGACCCGCATCTTTCACGCGAACGGCCTGCCCCTGCCCGATGACTCCGAGGCGGACCACCCGAAGGTGGCCGAGCTGCGCGATCTGGTGACCTGGTCGGAAGGCATGGTCTGGTGCAGCCCCGAACGTCATGGCGCGATGACGGCGGTGCTCAAGGCGCAGATCGACTGGATTCCGCTGGCGATGGGCGCCGTGCGTCCGACCCAGGGCAAGACGCTGGCGCTGATGCAGGTCTCGGGCGGTTCGCAAAGCTTCAATGCGCTCAACCAGATGCGGGTTCTGGGGCGGTGGATGCGCATGATCACCATCCCTAACCAGTCCTCCATTCCCAAGGCGTTTCTGGAGTTTGACGAGGCGGGACGGATGAAGCCGTCCGGGCTCTATGACCGCATCGTCGATGTCATGGAAGAGCTGGTGAAGTTCACCCTGATGACCCGTGAGCAGGCGGACTATCTCGTGGACCGGTATTCCGAACGCAAGGAAAGCGCAGAGGAATTGATGGCGCGGGTGAACCAGCGTTCGCTCTGAATACAGTGCAGTCATGGGTTTTGCTTGACCGAAAGCGCGCCGCGGTTAAGTTGACGTGCTTTCCAATCGCCTGTCAGGCAAGGCTATTATGAGCGAAAGCATTTCGGGCGGCGCCAAAGCTGCTCCCATCTCCATCATCATGGGTTCACGGTCGGACTGGCCGACGATGAAGGCCGGCGCCGATCTGCTCGATCAGCTGGGCGCATCCTATGAGACCAAGGTTGTCTCTGCGCACCGCACGCCTGACCGTCTGGTGGCGTTCTCCAAGTCCGCCGCTGATCGCGGCGTGCAGGTGATCATCGCCGGCGCGGGCGGCGCAGCGCACCTGCCGGGCATGGTGGCGTCCATGACGCATCTGCCGGTGCTGGGCGTTCCGGTGCAATCGCGCGCCCTGTCCGGGCTCGACTCGCTTCTGTCCATTGTCCAGATGCCCGGCGGCGTGCCGGTGGGCACGCTGGCGATCGGCGAGGCGGGCGCGAAGAACGCCGCCATCATGGCCGCGTCCATTGTGGGCCTGTCTGACGATGCGCTGATGGAGCGCCTGAAAGCCTATCGGGCGTCACTGACGGAGTCGGTGGCGGAAACGGTCGAGGACTGATCCATGACCCAAGCGCTGGCGCCGACCTCGCGGATCGGCATTCTGGGCGGCGGCCAGCTCGGCCGCATGCTGGCCCTGTCGGCGGCCCGGATGGGGCTTGATGTGGTGATCTTCGATCCCGAGCCTGACTGCCCTGCGAGCCGTGTCGCCGCCGAGACCGTCACCGCCGCCTATGAGGATCTCGACGCTGTGGCGACATTCGCCGCCAGCGTGGATGCGGTCACCTATGAGTTCGAGAACGTTCCGGCTGAAACCGCCGCCGCCGCGGCGAAACACGCCCCGCTGCGCCCAGGCGCCATGGCGCTGGACGTCGCTCAGGATCGTCTGACCGAAAAGACCTTCCTCAATGATCATGACGCTGCGACGGTGGCGTTCCGGCCTGTAAGCACGCTTCAGGAACTGCAGACCGCGATTTCGGAGCTGGGTCTGCCCGCCATCCTGAAAACCCGCCGCTTCGGCTATGACGGCAAGGGGCAGGCGGTGATCCGCGAGATGGCGGACGCCGAGGACGCACTCGCCGCCATGAAGGGCCAGCCGGCCATCCTCGAAGCCTTCGCCGACTTCACCCATGAGCTGTCCATCGTGGCCGCGCGCGGGCTGGATGGGGCGGTGCGCGCCTACCCGCTGTCAGAGAACCGGCATTCGGACGGCATCCTGCGTGAAAGCCTCGCCCCGGCCCAAGTCAGCGACGAGACGCGGGCGACCGCGCTCGGCATGGCGACGCGGGTTCTGGATGCCCTCGATTATGTGGGCGTGATGGGAATGGAGCTGTTTGCGCTCAAGGACGGCTCATTGCTTGTGAACGAGATCGCGCCGCGGGTTCATAATACCGGTCACTGGACGCAGGACGCCTGCACGGTCTGCCAGTTCGAGCAGCATATCCGCGCAGTCGCAGGCTGGCCGCTGGGCGATCCCGCCCCGCATGCCTCGGCCCGCATGGTCAATCTCATCGGCCATGACGCGGACGCCTGGGAAGACTGGCTGAAAACCCCGAATGCGGTGCTGCATCTTTACGGCAAGCGCGAGACTCGCGAGGGCCGCAAGATGGGCCATGTGAACGTGCTGGGGCCGCTCTAGAGCCGCCTAGCGCGCCCGTCTGAACCCATAACGCAGATCACCCATCAAGCCGGGCAGGTCGGGCAGGTTTTTCGCCAGCTTGTTGACCTGACCCTTCACCTTCTCGAACTGCATGACATTGTCGATGCGGCGATCAAGGAATTCGGCGGTCTTCGTCCGGTCCTCGCTGTCGTCCTCGAGCCAGATCGCAAAGGTTGAGGCGTAGACGCCCGACAGAATCGCCCGCTTGGAATAGAAGTTCGCGTCGGTGCTTGTGTCCCCGATCGCGCTCCAGATCATGTGTGATGTGGCCCAGACGAGCCGGGCGCCGCGATCCAGACCATCTGGCAAAAGCAGTCGCGCCCGGGCGCGGGCGGCGGCCTCTTCATGGCCCTCATACTGCGCCAGACGGATCAGCACCGCCTGGCTGACCTTGTCGCGAATCCGGTTGGCGGGATTGGCCTCGATCTCGGCGCGGGCATTTGCGTCACAGCGCCGCGTCCAGGTCTCGATGACGTCGAGAATCCCTGCAGGGCAATACAGTTGCACCTCCCCCTCGCTCAGTCCGGCGTCCTGGGCGGCGCGGGTCAGCGTGGTCTCGCTCCAGCCGTCGAAGGCGGCGTTGGGCAGGGCGGCGTCCACCAGCGCGTCACGGGCGCGCTGGGCGCGAGAGGGGGCGGTGTTTTGTGCTTTTGCGGTCATGGCTGTATATTTAGTGCGCTCTGGGCCTGACGTCACGGGGCGTTTCGCCGCGCTCTACGCTGGACAGGGGCTCCCAGACCCGGTATATCGCCCGCCTCTGTTGGAAGCGATCCGGCGCGGACGGTGGAGCCACGCGGCTCTTTGGTTCGCGTGAGCTATACGGTCAAAGTTCCGGAGCGGGCCTTGACCACCTATTCGAAGGGAGAGATTACCATCGTCCAGATCGTCGTGCGCGATAACAACGTTGAGCAAGCGCTCAAGGCGTTGAAGAAAAAGATGCAGCGGGAAGGCACTTTCCGCGAGATGAAGCGCCGCAACCATTACGAAAAGCCGTCTGAAAAGAAAGCGCGCCAGAAGGCCGAGGCGATCCGCCGCGCCCGCAAACTGGCTCGCAAGCGCGCTCAGCGCGAGGGCCTGCTGCCGAAACGCGGCGGTGGTCGCCGCTAGAACGCTGCGCCGGGCTTAACCGCTCCTAAGCAGACACGAAAAACCCCGTACGCCCAGCGTACGGGGTTTTGCTGTGTCGGCCCTGGCCGGGCGGTAGGCGAGGCTCAAGGCCTGAGGCGATCGCCTCAGGCCTTTTTCTTGCCGCCCATCTTCAGAAGCTTGCGAACGGAATCCGCATTGGCCTGACGCAGGGCGCCCTGACGGAACACCGCGGCCGCTCCCCACAGGACGATGAGGGTGGTCACCACCATCAGCGCACAGGCGCTCAGCAGCTCCCACAGGGGCGGATCGGTGGGCAGGCGCGCCATCATCACGAAAGGCGTCCACAGCGGCACCCAGGAGCCGATCTGGATGACCATCGAGTCGAGCGCATCGATCGAGAACACGATGATCAGCATGGGCAGCATCAGGATCCAGATCACCGGTCCCATCAGCGTCTGGGCGTCCTGCAGGGTGTCGCACAGCGAGCCCATGGCGAGGAAGATCGCGCCATACATCAGATAGCCGCAGGTGAAGAAGAACAGGCCGGCCAGCAGGAGGCCCGGATCAAAGACCGAGGTGAGGAGCTCCAGAAGGTCCGGATCGAGCGCCGCGATGGCCGAGCCGCCCAGCGTGCTCAGCAGCACCCCGACCCCGCCCCAGACGGCGAACAGGGTGACGGACACGCCCGCCACGCCCAGAAGCTTGCCGATCAGGATGTCCTCGAGGCGGGCGGTGGACAGCAGCAGCTCGATGATCTTGCCGCCCTTCTCCTCGATCATGGAGGTCAGCAGCATGTTCGCCACCGAGAACACCGCCATCCACAGGATGAACGCCAGGCCGAGCGCCACGAAGAAGGGGGCGCGGTCGGCGAAGGTCACTTCCTCTTCCACGCCCGCTTCGCTGCGCGCATCCAGGCTGGTGACAAGCGGACGGATGTCGAGAATGGCGTCGATCTCGTCCGGGTCGAGGCCTTCGCTCACAAGGGCCTGCTCACGCATGTGCGCGCGGATGATGTCGCGCACATCGCCGCGGAGGTCGGAATTGGTCAGATTGGTCGACAGATAGACGACCTCCAGCCCGTTTTCGGCATGCTCGCGAATGAAGAAGGCGGCAAAGAGCGGTTTGGGGCCTTCAGGGGTCTCGATGGTCTGATCGCCTGAGAGATAGGGACGCAATGCGTCCGCGGTCCGGGCTGGCGGTTCGACCTGGACGGCCTTGGTGCGACCGGCTTCAAGCGCGCTGGCGGCGTCAGACAGGCCCACGGACTGCAAGGCGGCCTCGGTCTGGCTGACCCCGTCAGGGTCTTCGTCAAAGATGGCGAGGGCGCGCTCTGCGGCCTCATCCCCGCCCACGCCCTGGGCCATCATCTCGATGGCCCCGCGGACCTGGGCGCGACGTTCTTCGATGCGGGCCTGCTCGACCAGCTGGTCGAGCCGCTGCCCGGTCTCGTCGATCACGCTGAAATAGCGCACCGGCTGGCTGGACTGGATGAGGGCGGGCGTCACCCCGCCAATCGTGGCGAAGATCGGTACGGCCAGCAGCGAGAGCCAGAAGCCCCAGGTGGCGACATAGGAGAGGTATTCGCGGCGAGCGATCAGATAGGCGGCGCGCATGATCAGGCCTCCTGACGGAGTGTTTCGACCGCATCCTCGCCCACAAGGGCGACAAAGGCGTCGTGAAGATGGGGACGGCGGGGCTCGAAGCGGGTCAGGGGAACGCCGGCCTGCACACAGGCGCGCAGCACGTCCTGGGCGTCCACGCCCGGCTTGAGCGTGAGCAGCAGGTTCGCTGAACCATCCTCGTCGGGCGCGAGCGTCTCGATCTCGCCCATGGGCGAGACGACCTCGGCGAGGTTTGACCCGGCCGACGCGCCCAGGGTGACTTGCCGGGGCACGCGCGCCAGCGCTTCGTCCACGCGCCCGTCAAACACCTTCCGGCCGCGCGCCATCAGCACGATGCGATCGCACAGGCGCTCGGCATGCTCCATCACATGGGTGGAGAACAGCACGGTGCGGCCCGCCTGGGCCTGCTCGCGGATCACCTGCTCGAGCATGGCCTGGTTGACCGGGTCCAGACCGGAGAACGGCTCGTCGAGGATGATGAAGTCCGGCTCGTGAATGATGGCGGAGATGATCTGGATCTTCTGGGCCATGCCCTTGGAGAGTTCCTTGATCTTCTTGGTCGCCGCTTCCTTGAGGCCGAAGCGTTCAAGATAGACCAGCGCCCGGCGGCGGGCCTCGCCCGCAGACAGGCCCTTCAGCCGGGCGAAGAACACGATCACGGCCTCGGCGGTCATCTTGCGATAGACGCCGCGCTCTTCGGGCAGGAAGCCCACGCGGTCCATGCTCTTCGTGTTGGGCGCCTGGCCGAACAGCTTCACGGCGCCGCTATCTGGAACGATCACGCCCAGCGACATGCGCAGGGTTGTGGTCTTGCCGGCGCCGTTCGGGCCCAGAAAGCCCGTCAGCTCGCCCTTGCGGGCCTGGAAAGACACGTCCTGTACGGCCGGTTTGCCGCCGAACGTCTTGCTCAGGCCTTCGACCTCAAGCGCGTACTCAGTCATGAGATTGGATGCTCCCCGAACTCTTTGGTTCATCTTTAGGGTGATGCGAGCGTGTAATCCAGTTACGAATGGGGTCAGGTGAATCGCGCGCGACGGGATCGCGCAGGAGGAAAACCGCCATGGCTGACAGACCCTTCCCGCTGGATTTTGCGACACTCGCACCGGATGCGCGGCCGCGTCGATGGCTGGTCCTGCCAGAAGGCTTTGACGCCTCCGCGCAGCCTGATCAGATCAGCCCGCATTTCAAGGTGAAGCCGGAGGTCCTGCTGGTGCGCTTCAAGGCGCTGGCGCTGGAACAGCCCCGGGTGACGCTGGTGCGTGAGACGGAGGGGCAGGTCGAGCTGGTGCAGCGCTCAAGACTGTTCCGGTTCCCCGACTACATCACGGCCGAGGCCATGGAGACGGATGGCGGCTCGGCGCTGGCGATCTATTCGCGGGCGGTGATCGGCTATTCCGATATCGGCGTGAACCGAAAGCGCATCATGGCCTGGCTCGACGCGCTGAGCGCGCAGCTCGGCTAGGCCGTCGGCAGGGCGAAATACAGCAGGTCGAGGGAGGGCGGCTCGGCCACGCCCAGCTGGCGCAGGATATGGGTCGCCTGACCGCGATGGTGGGTCTGGTGATTGAACACATGGGTCAGGACCACGCCGAGCGGCAGGGCCTTGGCCTCGCCGCGCGTGTTCACATACTCAAGAATATCGTCCAGCTGCTCGGGCTTCACCGTCGCGGCATAGTCCATCAGCCGCTTGTCCTCGACCTCGCGGGCCTCTCGCAGGTCCGAGAACTGCTCGAACAGCACCGTGTCGAGCTTGGCCGGCGCCTCGCCTTCGCCGGTCAGGCGCTTGAGCCAGATCCGGTCCGCCGTGAGAAGATGATTGAGCGTACCGTGCAGGCTGGTGAAATACGCTTTCACATCCCGCTTGCGCTCGAAATCGGTCAGCGCCGTGGCCGCATCGTAAAGGCGTGCATTCGCCCAGGTGTTATAGGCCGCCATGCGGGACGGGTGGCTGTAGAGCATCGCCATGTGTCATCACTCATTCAGACGCCGGACCAGACGGGCGCACGGATCATTGTAGACGTCCGGTCTGGCGCAGAGCCAGCCCGGCAGACGCCTCAGAGGCGTATCACCCTGTTATTGACCGAAGATAAAACTGTAAAGGCGGCGGACACCCCCGCCTATCGTATGAGGGCGACGCCCGCATAGTTGAAGCTCGCAAATTTCGGGCTCTTGGGCAGATAGTCCGCTGTCATCTCGGCGATGGAAAAACCGGCCGCCTCGATGAGCTTGTCCGGTTGTCGCGTCAGATGACAGCCGCCGCCAATGGGTTTCCAGACCGGTTCGATGATCTTCTGCCAGCGTTGGACGCCGGTATCCGGCGC
>NZ_DJIQ01000005.1:0-8299 GCF_002433705.1 Oceanicaulis sp. UBA6590 | reverse complement strand
TCTACCAACTGAGCTACCCGGGCGAGCGGGGCGATCTGCAAGGTTCGCCGCGCTGAGGACGCGGTTTATAGGCAAGCGCGCGGAGGCTGTCCATGCCCTCAAATCAGTCTTGTGCAGTCCGATTGCAATTTGTCCGGTCTGCCTTCGGACTTGCCCGGGTATACAGAGGCCTGCTAACCGCTTCTGCGTTATATTCTCAAAACCTCCCCAACCTCCGAGGACTGCAATGAACCCCAAAGTCTGCGTCAGCGCCCTGGCCCTTCTGGCCATGCTGGGTGAAGGCGGTCTGGCGTCCGCCCAGACCGTTCAGGATGATGTCATCACCATCACCGCAGGCCGCGCGCCCGGCGCGCAATCGGGAGACCGCCCCGTGGTCACGCTGGATGCAGAAGCGCTCAGGGCGAGCGGCCTCTCGGACCTTGGGGATGCGCTGGCCTTCAGCCCCGCCATTGTCGGCTCGGAATTCAATGACGATCCGGGCACCCAGAACGACACTTCGGGCACCTCGAGCGTCAATCTGCGGGGGCTGGGGCTGGGAGCGACCCTGGTGCTGGTGAACGGCGTGCGTCAGGCGCCCGCCTCGGTGGCGTCCGATGATGGCGCGAGCTTTGTCGACATGAACGCGCTTGTGCCCGACATCGCCATCAGCCGGGTGGAGATCCTCAAAGACGGCGCTTCTCCGCTGCATGGATCGGATGCGGTCGCCGGCGTTGTGAACGTGATCACGGACGATCTGTTCGAAGGGGTCGAGGTCGCGCTCGAGGCGCGCGGTCCTGACGGATTCGAGGGCGCCGGCTTCACGTCGATCCTGTCCGCCCGCGCGGGCGAGACCTTCGGCGCATGGAGCGTCATGGGAGCGGTCAGCTATCGCGACACCGACGGCGTGGAAGGGTTCGAGACCGACTTCATCCCCGGCACCGGCCTGTCGGCGCTGGGCCAGCCCGGCGCCTATTACATCCAGGCGCCAGGCGGCGGGTTCGAGGTGACGACGCCGTCCGGCGGCCCGCAGGTCATCATTGATCGCGATTGCGCGGCCGCTGGCGGCCAGCCGCTGGTGCTGGGCGCCGACACCGCCTTCGGCACGCCGGGTTATTGCCGGCTCGATTACGGCCAGTTCTTCTCCCTGATCCCGGATGAGACGCGGTTGAACGCCTATGGCGCGCTGACCGGCGATTTCGGCGATACGCGCCTGACCCTGCGCGCGGCCTGGGCCGATACGCAACTGACTCGCGGCAATTCCCCCTCCCTGCCCGCGCTCAGCTTTCCGACCATTCCGGTCGACAATCCGGGCAATTACTTCAATCGCGACGTGACCTGGAACGGACGCCCGCGCGGCGTATCCGCCGGGGCGGCGCGACGCAGCTTTGATCATGACACGTTGCGGCTCGAGGCCGGGCTGGCGCATGATTTTGACGCCTTCGGTCGCGACTGGACGGCGGAGGGCGTGCTGGCCTTTTCGCGCAACGAACTCGAAGCCACCATCACGGATCATATCGGCGACCGCCTCGACGCCGCGCTCAACGGGTTTGGCGGCGCGAACTGCCAGCCGGGCGCCAGCGCGGGCGATCAGAGCGCGGGGTGCTACTGGTTCAACCCGTTCGGCTCGGGCAGTCTCGTCACCGATCCCAATGACCCGCGTTACAATGATCCCGCCCTGCTAGCCTGGATGCTGGGCGAGGATGTGCGCACCTCGAGCTCGGAGCTGAGCAGCCTGGACGCCAGCCTGACGACGGCGCATCTGTTTGCCTTGCCTGCTGGCTCGGTTTCGCTGACCGTGGGTGCGCATCTGCGCAATGAGCGCCTCGACGTCGATCACGGCCAGACCTTCAATGATGACGCCTTCCTGTTCATCGTAGGCGGGCCGGACTATGCGGGCGAGCGCGATGTGGCGAGCCTTTATGCCGAGAGCGTCATTCCTCTGCACGCGCGTGCGCGCCTGACGCTGGCGGCCCGCCATGAGGATCTGGAAGACTTCTCCTCCACCGATCCCAAGGTCGGCCTCGCGGTGGATCTGACCGATGCGCTGACCCTGTCTGCGAACTGGGCGCAATCCTTCCGCGCGCCCTCACTGCATCAGCAGGTGAGCGCCACCACGACGCTGCAATCACTCACCATCGGCAATCAGAGCCTGTTCCGCCCGGTGCGTACGGTCGGCTCACAGGATCTCGAGCCGGAAACCTCTGACAGCTATTCGCTGGGGCTGAGCTGGCGTCAGGGCGCCTGGACCGCCCGCGTGGACGCCTGGCGACTGGATGTCGAGAATCTGATCATCGAGGAGAGCGCCAACGCCATCCTCGCCGCCGACTTCGCCGATGATGGCGTCTACAATGATCCGCGCGTCGAGCTGTCCCAGACCGGCGATGTGGTGCTGGTGCGCGCCAATTTCGTCAACGCCCCCAGCGTCGAGGCGCAGGGCGTGGACATCGCCTTCGGCCACGACAATATCGATCTGGGCCGGTTCGGCGTGATGACCGCCGGGCTCGAGACCGTCTATATCGATGAATTCACCCTCTACGATCCGGTGCTGAACACCGAGATCGACGCGGCGGGCAATCGCAACTTCACCAATTTTGCGCGCTCGCTGCCGCAATGGCGCACAAGCGTCCGCGCCGGCTGGATGAACGGGCCATGGAGCGTCAACGCCCAGGCGCGCTACATCTCGCCCTATGACGATGACGAGAACGCCGGCGCCGAGATCGACAGTTGGACCGCCTATGACCTTCAGGCGGGCTGGACGTCGAATGTGCGCGGCCACGCCCTCACGGCCAGCGTCGGCGCGCTCAACCTCTTCGATGAAGAGGCGCCGTTGGTGAACACGCCTCTGGGCTATGACACCAAGGTGCATGACGCCCGCGGCCGGGTGCTCTACGCGCGGATCAGCGTCCAGCGCTAAAGACAAAGCCCCGCAGCCTGGCTGCGGGGCTTTTTTCTAGCGCTCGTCCTCGCCGCCCTCGCCGCGCGCTTCTGGCGGCAGGGCTTCGGGCGGGACTGGCTCGCCCGGCACGGCATAGGCGCCCGAGAACCAGCGACCCAGATCGGCGTCCGCGCAGCGGGCCGAGCAGAACGGCCTGTATCTGGGATCGACAGGCTTCTTGCAGATCGGACAACCGGGCTTGGATTTGCTCATAGCGGACGCACCTCGAAGTCGCGCGCGCCCCGGGCTTCATCCAGCACCAGTTCAAAGCGATCTCCGAGACGCGATTTCATCGCCTTGGACCATCCGATGGGATCTTTTTCAAGCCAGGCGTGAACCTCGGCCCCCGCCAGCAGGGCAAGACGCCCGCCGCGCTTCGCCTTGCCTTCCGCTTCAAGACGACGCAAGGCCGCCAAAGCGCGGGTTTCCACGCTCTCAACGCCGAAACGCTCCCAGCAGATTTCATGCAGGGCGCGGCCCAGACGCTGGCGGGAGAGTTCGACGATGGCGAAGCGGCTGGCCGGCGCCACATCGATCTTGGCCGGATCGCGCTTGAACGCGCCTTTCAGGCTCTGATCAAGCTGGCTCTGGTCCTGCTTTTTCTTCAGCGGCAGGAAGTCGATGGCGACCACGCCGCCAATGCCGCGCAACCGGATCTGGCGCGCGGCCTCACGCGCTGCGGTCTTGTTGAGATCAAGCGCCATTTTCGGCGAGCCGCCCTGGGACTGACGCCCGGCGGAGTCCACATCGATCACCGTCATCGCGGTGACCGGCTCGATCACCAGACGTCCGCCGCCCGGCAGCGACACAACGGCTTCCAGCGCCTCGTCGAACAATTGATCAAGTTCGACCTCCGCCTCCTTGGGCGTACGAACCGGCGCCTCGTACATCATGGACAGGCGCTCGGCGATCGGCGGCGCAGCCACCACGATTTCGGGCGCCTCGCCAGGCTCCACGTCAAACAGCGCGAGCGTCGGCCCCTTTTCCTGGAATTGTTCGCGCGCAATCTGCACGCCAATGGCCGCGCCCTCATGCAAGCCGTCCGGACGCCCGGCCTTGCCGAAGGGCAGAAAGCCTGCAGGTCCGCGACCGATATCGCAGAACGCGCCATTGATCGCATGGTCGATCTTGGTCACCCGGGCGCGATAGACCTCGCCCCGCCAGGCGCGTTTTCCGCGTTCGGACCAGCGCTCCACATGCAGCTCGACGGCGCGGTCGCCATCGATGACAGCGGCGCGGGTTTCCCCCACATGCTCAGCAGCGACGATTCTCAAAACACATATCCCAATCCGACCAGAAGCTGCCGCGCTTCATAGACCGGCAGTCCCATGACGCCGGTATACGAACCGATCAGCTTGCTGATGTAAGAGCCGGCCCGGCCCTGAATGCCATAGCCGCCCGCCTTGCCGTTCCATTCACCGCTCTCAAGATAGGCGGTGATCTCGTCCTCGCTCAGACGCTTGAAGGCGACGCGAGTTTCAACCACACGGCTCGCCTCGCGCCCGTCCGGCGCACGCACCGCAACACCGGTATAGACCCGGTGATTGCGACCGCTCAGAATCCTCAGACAGGCGTCGGCGGTCTCGCGGTCTTCCGATTTGGGCAGGATGCGCCGACCCACGCCGACCACCGTATCGCTCGCCAGCACATAGCAGCCAGGATGATCGGCCGCGGCCAGCTTCTCGACCGCCAGACGCAGCGCCAGATCACGCGGCAATTCGCCGGGGCGCTCGGTCTCGTCGATATCGGTCGGGGCGACCAGATCAGGCGGCGCGCCGATCCCGGTCAACAGGTCCCGGCGGCGCGGAGACGCGCTCGCCAGCACAAAGGGCGCGCGCGCAGCGTTCGGCGTCACGCTCACCTTACTTGAAGCGATAGGTGATGCGCCCCTTGGTCAGGTCGTAAGGCGTCATCTCGACCAGGACCTTGTCGCCCGCCAGCACGCGGATGCGGTTCTTGCGCATCTTGCCCGCGGTGTGCGCGATGATTTCGTGATCATTTTCCAGTTTGACCTTGAAGGTCGCGTTGGGCAGCAGTTCCACGACTTCGCCGGGAAACTCCAGCAGTTCTTCCTTCGCCATGCAGCTCCTCTTGATCAATGGCGTAAATTCAGACGCATAGACGTCAAAACGCAAAAACCCCGTACGCTTCGCGCATGAAGACTCATGCCAGCGTCGGGTGGTGTCGGGCGCTATATAAGCGTGATCGCCGCAATCGTCGAGCGTGGTTGTAAGGACTAGTCCGGATTATACGCCGAAATGCGGGCTTTTATGGCGTCCCGCGCCGTCCGGTAGGCGTCCAGACGCGCCTCCCGGCTGCCTTCCGCCTCCGCCGGATCGGGAATCGCCCAGAGCTGGTATTCGGCATCCCGCGCTTCTGCGAAGGCGCTCGCGGACGGATCCGCATCCGCCGCAAGACACACCACCAGCTCGACCGGATCATCGGCGGTGTCGGCCAGATCGCGGCACTCGAAATTCGACAGGTCGATGCCGGTCTCGTTCATCACCGAGATCATGAAACCGTCCGGCCAGGGCGCGGGCTCGACCCCGCACGACCGCGCCAGACAGTCTGCGCCGAAGCGATGCTTCCAGAAGGCTTCCGCCATGGGCGACCGCACCGCATTGCGGCCGCAGACAAAGACGACGGAGGGCGCGGCCATGATCAGGCGCCCCGCCGGTGCAGCGCGCAGATCAGGGTGAACAGGCGTCGCGCCGTGTCGAAATCCACCTCGATCTTGCCGTGAAGCCGTTCGCGCAGCAGTTCCGAGCCTTCGTTATGGACCCCGCGCCGGCCCATATCGATCGCCTCGATCTGGCCCAGCGGCGCATTGCGCACCGCGGCGTAATAGCTTTCGCACATCAGGAAATAGTCCTTGATGATGCGGCGCAGCGGGCCCAGCGAGAACACGAACATGCGCACCGGTTCGCCGTTCTCGCGCTTGATGTCGAATACCAGGCGCTGGTCCTCGATGGCCAGACGCAGGGCGTAGGGGCCGGCCTCGGAATCAGCCGGGACGAAGGTGTTGGAATCCAGAAGATCAGCAATGGCCACGCGGCGCTCATGCTCCACGGCCTCATCGGCCTTGCCGATGGTCAGTTGGTCAAGCTCGACCGCGACCAGTCGCTGATCGGTCATAAGGAACTCCAGTCAACCCGGCTCCGGGTCATGCCTCGTCGTCTTCAGGATGGCTGGGTCGCGCCGCCGCCCGCCAGGGCTCGGACACGTCCGCAAACGCCATGTCGATGCATTCCACCTCAAGACGGAGCTCCCCGCCACCGGAAAAGGTGAAGCTGAGCACGCCGCCCGGCGCCTCGCCCGGCTCGAACGCCATCGTGAGCAGGCTGATCACCCCGTCCTCATGGCCCTGCTTGAGGCGTTTGGATTGCGCCTTCAGAACGGAGCCCACCTGCAGCGCGGCGCGCACGCGCTCGCCCTGCCCCCGGCTGGGGCCCTCCCAGCGGAACCGATTGAGCGCCAGGGTGAATTGTTGCGCCTTCGGTTCATACTGGAAATCGCCCAGCAGCCCCACGGCGTCCTGCAATGCAGCGGACAGAACCGCCAGATCCTCAGGCGATTGCGCCAGAAGGCGCATAGGCGTGTATCCGGCCATTCAGCCCTCCGCTTGTTCCGGAACGCGGCGAATATCGGCGCCACAGGCGGACAGCTTGTCCTCCAGGCGCTCAAAACCGCGATCAAGATGATAGATTCGGCTCACCCGGGTCTCACCTTCCGCGGCGAGACCGGCGATGACAAGGCTGACCGATGCGCGCAGGTCGGTCGCCATCACAGGCGCCCCCTTGAGCGCGCACGGACCGCGCACCACCGCCTCATTGCCGCGCACATCGATGCGCGCGCCCAGACGCGACAGCTCGGGCGCGTGCATGAAGCGGTTCTCGAAAATCGTCTCCCGGATCACCGACGCGCCGTCCGCCAGACTCATCAACGCCATGAATTGCGCCTGCAGATCGGTGGGAAAGCCCGGAAAGGGCGCCGTCTGCATATCGACCGCCTTGAGCGCGCCCTTGCGTTTCACGCGCACGCCACCCGCTTCCGCCTCGATCTCAACGCCGGCTTTTCTCAGGAGCGACCACAGGGCGCCGTTATGATCAAAGATCGCGTCTTTGAGCAGCACATCCCCGCCCGCAACCGCTGCGGCGGCCATCGCGTAGGTGCCGGTCTCGATCCGGTCCGGCACGACAGACCAGTCCGCGCCATGCAGCCGGTCGACGCCTTCAATGGTGATGGTGGCGGTCCCCGCCCCTTCCACCTTCGCGCCCATGGTGTTCAGGCAGCCGGCGAGGTCGGCGATCTCGGGCTCTCGGGCGCAATTCTCAAGCACGGTCTGCCCCTTGGCCAGAACCGCCGCCAGCATGGCGTGCTCGGTCGCGCCAACCGACACCATCGGGAAGGTGATGCGCGCGCCCTTGAGGCCGCCTTCCGGCGCCTTGGCGTTCACATAGCCTTCGGACAGCTCGATCTCCGCCCCCAGCGCTTCGAGCGCCTGAAGGTGCAGATCCACCGGCCGCGCGCCGATTGCGCAACCGCCCGGCAGCGAGACGCGGGCCTGGCCCACACGGGCGATCAGCGGGCCCAGCACGTTGAAGCTCGCGCGCATCTTGCGCACCAGGTCATAGGGCGCGAACGGCTCGCCCAGCCTGTCCGCCTGCATGAAGAGTTTGGCGCCTGCGCGCTCTTCCACAACGACGCCCAGACGCGCCAGCAAATGGCCCAGAAAGCGCGTATCGGCGAGGCGCGGCATGCGCGACAGCTCCAGCGGCCCGTCCGTCAGCAGGCAGGCGGCCATCAGTTTGAGCGCAGAATTCTTCGCGCCTGAAATCTCGATCTCGCCAACAAGCGGCGAGCCGCCGCGAATTAGAATGCTGTCCATACTGCCCTCATGGTCCTATTCAGCGCGCGCCGACGCCCAGCGCCCCACCCTTCAACGCCCACCTGTAAGGGCATTCGCACGATGACGAAATGAGGGCGTCACAGAGGCCATGATTTGTGGGTCTGTGCGCTCAGGCGCAAGACCGGCCCGGTCTCAGGGCTCATCCTTGCCGGCAGACGTCTCGTCCTTGCGCGCGGCGGCCTTGCGTCGACGCAGATTGGCGCGCAGCGCCTGCGCCAGGCGCTGTTCGCGGTCGGACTGGGGGCTCTGGCCCTTTGCGGGCTTGCGATCTTGCGTGCTCATGAGCGTTCAACTGCCTTATATCTGCAAAAGAGGTCAAGCCCGGTCTTGGCGCGAGCAGAATCAGGCGCTATAAGCCCGGCTCCGACGACGCGAGAGCATGCTTTCGCACACCGGACGCCGCTATAGCTCAGGGGTAGAGCGTTCCCTTGGTAAGGGAGAGGTCGAGTGTTCAATTCACTCTAGCGGCACCATTC